>CANHUF010000079.1 GCA_947463715.1 Sphingobacteriales bacterium | reverse complement strand
ATGATATGTATATCATCAAATCTGACCTGAACAAAATGATAGAAGTCTGTGGTGCATGTGAACGAATTAAATCAACACCAATCCCATTTTCCTATTCAGCTTTTTTAAAGAAGTTTATCTTTTTTTATGTCATGCTATTCCCGCTAATCTATGCCATGCACATGTCTTATTTCATAATACCCGTGACCGTTTTTATTCTTTATGTGCTTTCCAGTATTGAATTGATAGCAGAAGAAATTGAAAATCCATTTGACGATGCCCCCAATGATCTGCCTACTTTCAAAATGGCCAAGAATATTGCCCTCAATGTAAAAATGATTCTGGACTGAAATACCAATCATGACGGTATTAATTTTTTAAAATCATCAATATGCATCCCGAAGTTGATCAGTTAATGGAAAGGGAAACCACTTGGAAACAGGAAATGATTTTATTGCGTGAAATCGTTTTGAAATCCAGACTCACTGAGGATTTTAAATGGAAACAGGCCTGTTATACTTTTAATGGAAGTAATGTGGTTATTTTGGGAAGTTTCAAATCTTCCTGTGTGGTTAGTTTTCTTAAAGGTGTGTTGCTAAAGGATGAAGCGCAGTTGTTGGAGTTTGCGGGAGAAAATTCACAATCAGCAAAATTGTTACGATTTACTTCAATTGAAGAAATTACCAGATTAAAACCTCAAATACTGCGCTTTATCTGTGAAGCCATAGTACTAGAGGAAATGGGTGCTAAGGTGGATACATCAACTACGCCTTCTCAGCCTGTTCCTGAAGAACTTGTCAAATATTTTCAATCAAATAACGCTTTCAAAGAAGCATTCGAATCATTGACAACTGGACGTCAGCGAGCTTACCTGATGTTTTTCAATGCAGCCAAACAATCGGCAACAAAAACAGATAGGATAAACAAATACAAATCAAGAATTTTAACTGGGAAAGGAATAAACGATTGTGTATGTGGACTCTCTAAGAAAATGCCTGGTTGTGACGGGTCGCACAAATACCTGAAATCCTGATATTTTCTCAATTCTAACCGGATGCTTTAAACTAAAAGAAGTTTAACGTCTGATGCGAACATGTTGCCTCAGAATCCTCCCATTCTCATGCAATACATCCTCGTCATTACGCATACCCCAGTAGGCTACTCTGGCCAGTCGGGCACCTATTGCAGGATCTACAATGGCTTGTGGATACCCTGTGGAATTAACGAGTAAGGGTGATTTCCAGGGTTGATGAATGGTCTCAGTATCGAGAGACGACAATTCAGGAATCCATTTTTTAATAAAAACCGCATCAGGGTCGTGTTTGGAGCCATTCAGCACTGGATTATACATGCGGATAGTATTGATACCCGTAACTCCCGCCTGCATCTGGAACTGCGGATAATGGATACCGGGTTCATAATCGAGAAATAACCTGGCGAGGTGATGTACGCCACTCCGCCAGTCCTGCATGAGGTAATGACATAGAAAGGAAACCACCATCGCACGCATCCTGAAGTTAATCCATCCGGTTGCCTTCAGGCAACGCATGCTGGCATCAACCAGCGGGTATCCGGTATTTCCTGTTTCCCAGGCACTAACCATTTCTTCCCTGTAAGGTAGCTCGAGCTTTTCATATCCCCTGTTTATGCATTCATTTTCATACCGCATCTCATCTTCCATTTTCTGTATGAAATGACAATGCCAGTGCAACCTGGATGCAAAATCTCGAAGTGGTTTCGGTTTTCCAGTTTGGCTAATTGCATTTGTGGTTGCCTGCCATACCTGCCTCATGGTGATGTTACCCCATGAAATATAAGGAGATAATCGGCTGCAAGAGGTTCTGGATTCCATTGGCTTGGAGATATTTCTTGAGTAGGAGAGGTATCTTTTCTCCAGAAAACCCTGCAAATAACGCATGCCGTTTACGGTTCCTGCAGGCTGCATAATCATCCTCTCTTTATCTAAAAATAGATCACCCGGATGAAAGCCATCAGGTAACTTGTCAATTGAAACTGCTTTATCAGGCGAAAACGTATTTGTAATAACAGAATCCTCCATCACTTTATGCCAATGGGATTCCCAGCCAGCTCTGTTTTTACAGCCTCTGCGTACACCATGCATAGGAAATTCAAACCAGTTTATGCCCCTTTGCCTGAAAATTTGTTGAACCCTTTTGTCACGGTCCCATGTAGCTTGAATTCCTGTTTCCTGGTAACTGAAAACCTGCTTGATTTCAAATTTTTCAATGAGATAGCCAAATACATCCACTGCATCACCATGAAGAATATGAACCCTATGATTATGCGGACTGAGTTCAATTTGCATGCATTGCAGCGATTGCCATTGGAAACTGAGGTGTCTGGAAGAGGTATCGGGCAGGGTATATAATCCGGGTTCAAAAAGGAAAATAACGAGGTAAGGCAATTCATCTGATTCGGCCATTTGTAAAGGCAGGTGATCAGTCGTTCGAAGGTCACGCTTCAGCCACACCACATTAACTCGCTTTTTTCCCTCCACCGGTAACGTTTTAGATACACAAAAATCAAAAATTACATTTTTAGAAACACCCATTTAAACTAATTGTTGTAAAATCGTACAAGCGATTAATTTCATTTTCTTAATACGATGCCGTTATGAAAAGAAGACAGTTTGTCGGAATGATTGGTAACACCACACTTTGCTTGCTAGCTGGAAAACTTTCAGCTTATGCGGGTCATGATGCTGCAGAAACAAATGAATTTCTTTTTGTGGAAGCAGAACAGTTTGCCAGTCATGGTGGATGGGAACTGGATCAGCAATCGATGGATCAGATGGGTTCTCCCTATCTTCTTGCACACGGACTGGGTATACCGGTTAAAGATGCCACAACAACGGTCACTTTCCCATCTGCCGGTACTTACCGGGTTTGGGTACGTACACGTGATTGGGTAGCTCCTTGGAATGCACCCGGTGCACCGGGTAAATTTCAACTCCTCGTAAATGGTAAGGCATTGCATGAAACCTTTGGTACCAAAAGTGCTTCCTGGCACTGGCATGATGGTGGCAGTGTTAAAGTAACCAAGAAAACACAACTGACCTTGCATGACCTTACTGGTTTTGAAGGCAGGTGTGAAGCCATACTTTTTTGCAAAGACCCTGAGTTTAAACCAAGTAATGATGTGGCTCAACTGACTAAATTCAGGAGAAAATTACTCGGATTGCCTGATAAACCTGAAGAAGGTGGACATTTCGATCTGGTTATTTCAGGAGGTGGACTGGCAGGAACTTGTGCGGCCATTGCTGCTGCAAGACAGGGTGTGAAAGTTGCACTGATTCAGGATCGCCCGGTTTTGGGAGGTAACGGAAGTTCGGAGGTAAGGGTTTGGCCTGAAGGACATACAAATAAATCGCTTTTCCCACATGTAGGTGATATCGTCAATGAAATTCTTCCACCGATTGTAAAAGGTCCGGGTCAGGTATTCAATGGCGTTGCTGCGAATTACTATGATGATGCTAAAAAACTTGCTGTGGTGAAAGGAGAACCAAATATCACGCTCTTGCTTAACAACAGAGTGATTGATGTTGAATCTGCCAATGATCAAATCAATGCTGTTGTCATTCAAAGCACTCTGACATCAAAACGTTTACGCATCAGTGGTAAACTCTTTGCAGACTGTACAGGCGATGCAACAATTGGATTCAAAGCAGGTGCAGACCATGAATACAAAGTAGAGCAATTGATGGGAAGTACAAACCTCTTCAATATACTGGACGCAACAAACAAAGAAGATGTGCTAGCCTGTGAATGTAAAGACAAGAGCGCACTGGCCATGAAATGTGAAATGGGTGATTATGAACAACCCTTTCCGGCTTGTCCATGGGCACTGGATTTAAAAGATAAGCCATTCCCGGGAAGAAAGGGGCAGAAGACCTTTGGAAAAGAGGGATTGGAGTCCTTTGCAAACATGTGGTACTGGGAGAGTGGATTTAACAAGGATCAGGTGAATGAAATAGAGCTCATCCGTGATCACAATTTGAGGGCCATGTATGGTGCCTGGGATGTGCTCAAAAATGTAGATAAGATGTATCCCAACCACCGGTTGGGTTGGGTAGCATTCATAGCAGGTAAGCGGGAATCGAGGCGATTGATGGGTGATGTTGTACTCGATGCAGAGGATTTCAAACAACAGCGTAAGTTTGAGGACGGTGCATTTCCCTGCTCCTGGCACGTTGACCTGCATACCCCCAAAGCGGAATTTAAGGAAGGATTTGCAGACATGGAATTTATTTCGGACTACACTCGGGGTAAGGAGTATCAGTACGGCGGGGAATACTGGGCGCCATACAGAACTTTATACAGCAGGAATATCAAAAACCTGTTTATGGCTGGAAGGTGCATCAGTGTTACTAAATCCGGATTAGGTCCCGTCAGGGTAATGAAAACCTGTGCCATGATGGGAGAGGTAGTTGGCAAAGCTGCTGCTGTATGTATAAAAAAGGATGCAAGTCCGAGGCAGGTTTACACTGATCACCTTAAATCTTTGCAGGCATTACTTAGTAAGCCTGGTTCAGAGAGGTCCTGATTACGTAAATTAATACAGTAACTTAGATGGATGGAACTGGTAAATAAACTGGAGGCTATCCAAATCCTGAGCGCTGAAGCCCGCGCTGCACTGGAGGAAATTATAGCAGTAAAGGAGTAATCAGAGCGGAAATCAGTTGATTATTTATCATATGTAAAATACCTTCCCATATTCTGAACGTATTTTTGCATGTAACGATTTACCATGCAGAAAAATACAGTAATACCCGGACTCAAAGAAAACTGGAAGCAGTTTACGCTGCTTGTGGTTGTAAATGCGCTTGTAGGCGGTATGATTGGTATGGAAAGAACCATCTTCCCTCAATTTGCAGCGCAGGAGTTTGGCATGTCTTCCAAAGCTGCCATCCTCAGCTTCATTGTAGCATTTGGCTTTACTAAGGCTGTTGCCAATTACTTCACAGGAAAACTTGCGAATAGGTTTGGCAGAAAAAAGTTATTGATAACAGGCTGGCTGTTTGCAATTCCAGTACCCATAATGCTTATTCATGCCAATAGTTGGAACTGGGTTATATTAGCCAATATTTTACTTGGATTTAGTCAGGGCCTAACATGGAGCAGTACTGTTGTAATGAAAATAGACCTGGTAGGAGAGAAAAACAGGGGATTAGCTATGGGATTGAATGAGTTTGCAGGATATGCAGCCGTTGGCATTGTAGCCTACCTCACATCACACATTGCTGCAGGTTATGGCATTTCCCCATATCCGTTTTACCTTGGTTTTTTCATTGCTGTAGCTGGATTTATACTGAGTACATTTTGGGTAAGAGATACACGAACATTTGTAAGAAAAGAGTCGAATGCAGAACAAATAGCCACCATTCAGCATGTTTTCCGGGATACCAGTTTCAGACACAAGACACTCAGTGCTGTTACCCAGGCAGGTTTGGTCAACAACATGAATGATGGCATGATTTGGGGGTTACTGCCTATATTTCTTTTAAGTTTGAACTATACACAGTCACAGATGGGTATCATTACTGCCATCTACCCCATGGTATGGGGAATTGGACAACTTTTCACCGGAAAGATGTCTGACCGATATTCAAAGAAAGCCATGTTGTTTTGGGGGATGCTGATACAAGGTGCTGCCATTTTGATCATTCCGTTCGTAACCGATTATACACTATTAGGCATTTTATCCGCCTTATTGGGCTTAGGAACAGCGTTGGTGTATCCCACATTCCTCACCACTATTGCAGGTGTCACTAGCGCAACTCAGCGTGCAGAAGTCATTGGCATTTTCAGGTTGTGGAGAGATTTGGGCTATGCCATCGGAGCCATATTGTCAGGAATAACTGCTGATTTTTTTGGAATGGATGTTGCCATTATGCTGGTTGGTATATTGACCATTTCTTCCTCAATGGTGATTCAAATTAGGATGGAAAGAAACTGATTGGTTTTTGAGCGGAGAGAGAGGGATTATTTCATGATCGCGTTGGTGAGGATTCAGACAATATCAAAACCCAGGCGGCTTCGCCGCAGGGTTTTTTGTTCTCCAAACTCGCAGAAGCAAGTTTTGCTCGTTCGGAAAACAAAAAACCCACGAAAATTCGTGGGTTTTGATATTGACTGCGGAGAGAGAGGGATTCGAACCCCCGGACCTGTGACAGTCAACGGTTTTCAAGACCGCCGCATTCGACCGCTCTGCCATCTCTCCGCGGCAAAAGTAAAACTTCAAAACTGATTTATGAAATAATATTCAAAAAAACATCCAAAAACCTTGAATTTGCTTTGGTACCTTTGCAGCATGCGTGAACTGCGGTCACTGAATAAATATTTCTGGAAATACAGGTGGCGACTGAGTGGGGGGATTTTCTTTATTCTTATCTCCAATTATTTCGGACTGCTTGCACCTCAGCTCACTGGCTTCGTTGTGGATGAAGTACAAAAGAAAATTAATCCTCAAGCGTTAACTCCGGGACGTATTTTTTTTGATCCACTGGTTCAATATTGTATCACTTATTTCAGGGAACTTTCACTCGACTTTTCTTCATTAGTCCTTTTCTGCGGACTCCTTCTCCTGGCATTTGCACTCCTGCGTGGTTTTTTCATGTTCCTGATGCGGCAAACTATTATTGTCATGAGCAGGCATATTGAATTTGACCAGAAAAATGAAGTGTATAACCACTACCAACTTCTGCATGCTCAATTTTATAAAATGAACAGTACCGGGGATATGATGAGCCGCATGGCGGAAGATGTCTCCAGGGTAAGAATGTATTCCGGTCCGGCCTTGATGTATCTCATTAACCTCGTAATCCTGATTTGCATCAGCCTGTTCTACATGTTCCAAAAAAATACGTTGCTATCACTTTATGTACTTTCTCCTTTGCCGATTCTTGCAATAGCTATGTATTACGTCAATACTTTTATCAACCGGAAAAGTGAAAAAATACAGGCACAGCTAAGCGGATTAACTTCCTTAGCGCAGGAGTCTTATTCAGGTATAAGAGTAATTAAGTCATATAACCAGGAACAATCTTCCGTAACATTCTTTGAAAAACAAAGTGAATTATACAGGAAAAGCGGTCAGGCACTTTCCACTATGGAAGCTATTTATTTTCCTGCAATCGGTCTGTTGATCGGGCTAAGTACCTTACTCACAATTTTCATGGGTAGTATTTATCAACTTGATAATCAAGTAACTTCTGGCACTATAGCTGAATTTGTGGTTTATATCAATATGCTCACATTTCCGGTTTCTGCAATCGGCTGGGTTGCCTCCAATATCCAGCGTGCATCAGCATCCCAAAAACGATTGAATGAATTTCTTCAGACAGAACCCGAAATTTTTTCACCTGCAAATCCCGTTAGTATCGAGCATATAGATACAATTCAATTTAAAGATGTCAGTTTCACCTTTCCACATACAGGCATACAGGCTGTAAAATCACTGAGTTTCGAAGTTAAAAAGGGAGAGAAAGTAGCTATTATCGGCAAAACTGGCTGCGGTAAGTCCACCGTCGCGCAACTCATAATCAGGATGTTTGATCCGGGAAAGGGTAGTATCATGATCAATGGTACAGATATTAGACATGTTGCTCTTCCTGATTTAAGGAAGTTAATCAGCTATGTTCCACAAGATGTTTTTCTGTTTAGTGATACCGTCCTGCAGAATATCAACTTTGGTGCAGAAAATGGTACCTCGGAAACGGCAGAAGTGTCAGCTCGTAATGCCCTCATCCTGAATGAGATACAAGGTTTTCCTAAACAAATGGATACGATTGTGGGGGAGCGGGGAGTTACCCTTTCCGGCGGACAAAAACAAAGGATTTCAATAGCAAGGGCATTGGCAAAACCGAATGAATTGCTTTTGTTTGATGATTGTCTGAGTGCAGTAGATGCCAATACAGAATTTCAAATTGCTGAAAATCTGAATGAATACCTGAAAGAACGAACAGCAATAATCATTACCCACAGGATTCTACCAACTTTTAAGTTTGATAAAATTATTGTTTTGGAGGATGGGATGATTTTAGAAGAGGGAATCCATGAAGAACTGGTCCGTAAAGGTGGATATTATGCCGATTTACTGTCTGCTCAGCAAGATTAATCTTGGTCAGACTACTATTTTTCCTTCCGGCATCTTTTTCTGACCGCTCAAAAAATAAATAACTAAATTTTGACAATTCAAAAACAATCCTATCTTTATAGGAATCAATCTACGCATTCACTAAAAACCATCAACTGTGTCGTACGATAACAACGAAAAAAGAATGGACAGCGTTTACAGCAAACGCATCAGAGCTGGAAAAAGAAGAACTTATTTCTTCGATGTAAGAACCACTCGGGGTAATGATTATTACCTGACCATCACAGAAAGCAGAAAGCGTTTTAATGATGATGGATACGACCGACATAAAATTTTCCTATACAAAGAAGATTTCAATAAATTCCTCAAAGCATTGAACGAAGCAGTTGACCACGTCAAAACAGAACTCATGCCTGATTTTGATTTTGACGCATTCAACCATGAATATGATGAAGATGGTGAAGGTGGTTATGATGCGCATGCATCTTCTGCTCCTCCACAACCTGCTGCTGTTGTCGACCCAGCTCCTCCTCCTGTTGTTGACGAAACGCCAAAGCCTTCTGCAGCTGAGCTTTCATCAGGGGATAACGGGGCTGATGAGCCTGTAGATAAATGGTGATCATTACAACCCAACATAGTAAAAGGGATTGGTATCTACCAATCCCTTTTTATTTTGAGCTATGAAGTTTTAAGCCCTCAATCCTTTGTAAGTATTGATAAGTCCGTTTGTTGAACTATCATGTCCGGTAACTGGCAAACCGTGCTGCAATTCAGGGAGAATTTTGTTCGCCAGCTGTTTACCAAGTTCCACTCCCCATTGATCGAAACTGTAAATATTCCAGATGACACCCTGAACAAAGATTTTGTGTTCATATGCAGCAATCAGTCTTCCCAACTCAAATGGATTGATTTGCCTGACCAAAAATGAATTAGTAGGTCTGTTTCCTTCAAATACTTTGAATGGAACCAGTGTGTTGCGCTGTTCCTCATCCATATGCTTAAGCTCCGAATCTGCCTCTTGATGTGTTTTTCCATTCATCAGGGCTTCTGTCTGGGCAAAGAAATTTGACAACAGCTTTTCATGATGGTCACCTATCGGATTATGACTGATGGCAGGTGCTATAAAGTCGCATGGAATCAAGAGTGTACCCTGATGAATCAGTTGATAAAATGCATGTTGGCCATTGGTACCTGGTTCTCCCCAGATAACCGGACCTGATGAATAATCAAGGGTATTCCCTGATCTGTCCACGCTTTTGCCATTGCTCTCCATATTACCCTGCTGAAAATACGCAGCAAACCTATGCAAATACTGATCATAAGGTAAAATGGCTTCAGATTGTGCACCGAAGAAATTGACATACCATATACCTATAAGTGCCATCTTCACAGGAATATTGCTTTCAAACGAACTACTCCT
>CANHUF010000078.1 GCA_947463715.1 Sphingobacteriales bacterium | reverse complement strand
TTATATGCCTGGATGGATGAAGGCTTCACCAGTTTTGCAGAATCCAATGTACAGAATTACCTCAAAGGCAATATAGACTCATTCCCCCATCAGGATGCTTACAACTCCTACATTGCCCTGTCAAAAAGTGATTATAATGAGCCGCTTACCACACATGCAGATCATTATGCCACAAACAGCGCTTATAGTATCAATGCTTATTCCAAGGGGGAAGTATTTATGGAACAGCTGGGTTACATCGTAGGTGCTTCGGTAAGGGATAGTATTCTGCTCAAGTATTTTAACACCTGGAAATACAAACATCCGCAGTTGAATGACCTGATTCGGATTGCTGAAAAAACAAGTGGCATTCAGCTGGATTGGTACAAGGATTTCTTCGTGAATACCAACAAAACAATTGATTATGGCATCGATAGTCTTTGGGATGACGGTGGTAAAATGCAGGTAAGGTTCAGAAACCATGGCACAATGCCCATGCCAGTAGACATAGACCTCCATTTTAAGGATGGTAGCAGAGAAACAGTCTATATACCTCAGTACCTCATGTTCGGAGAAAAATCCAACGAAGAGCCTGCAATAAAGAGAACTGTTGGTTCTCCCTGGAAATGGACTCATCCTACTTACACTATTTCTGTTGATAGAAAATTACTGGATTTGAAAAAAATTGAAATTGATTCCAAAAAGAGAATGGCAGATACAGAAAGACGAAACAATAAACTGGAATTGAATTGGTAAGCAGAAAGATCTAACCTGCAAACATATTATCAATTTCTGTAAATAACTCAATCAGCCGGGAGAGCATCATGTGCATTTCATGATCTGTTTTCCCGGCATTTTCATTTTCAAAATCTTCGATTATGGTATCAAGCCCAGTTATCCCTACCGAATGAATCATCATTTTTTCACGATGCAAAATTTTTCTGGCCGAATTCCAGTCCCTCGTAATCAAAGCAAGCTTCCATTCTTTGATAGCAAATTTGATTTCTTCAGCAAGATATTGCATGAGCGTGGCAGCCTTTGACTGATTGTAACCAGCCATTTCCTCAATTTTTGCTTTTATTCTTTCCTTCATTGCTATTAAATGAGATGCGTCAAGGTTATGGTTCTTAAAAAACTGACTCAACCTCATATGTAAACTTTTCTGATCAATCGGTTTTGTAATACAATCTGCAAAACCCTGAGACAACAGATTATTAACTTCAGATTTAAAGGCAGTTGCTGTTACTGCAATTACCGGTATATGTGCATTTGGGCCATCAAGTATTTTTTTTAATGCGGTTAAGCCATCCATAACCGGCATCTGAATATCCATCAATACCAAATCAAAAGTATCTGTTTGAAGTATATCAATTGCTTCCTGTCCGTTTTCAGCTTCAGTAACCAGACAACCCATATTTTGTAACATGATTACAAATAGGTTTCTGCTTAACTTATTGTCTTCAACTATTAAAATTCTTTTTTCAAGTATCTCTTTTGATAAATCAGCCACCAGGGGCTCTACTTCAGGTTGAACGACTTCAACAACATGTAGTGGAATTTCAATATAAACTTTGGTCCATTTTCCTTTTTCACTTGTAACCAATATAGTACCATCCATCAAATGAATTAATTTTTTAGTGATGGAAAGGCCAAGGCCTGTTCCTTCCATACCATTGTATCCCCCAACATACTCCTGATAAAATTCATTGAATATAAATCTGATTGCATCTTCCGAAATGCCTTTTCCTGTATCAAGACAGGTAATACTTACCCATTGATACAATCCTTTCGCTTCTTTAAGTTCCAGTTTCAGTTGAACCTTTCCTGTTTCAGTGAACTTTATGGCATTGCTTAAAATGTTCATCAAGATTTGTCGTATTCTGGTTGGATCGCCGTTCAAAAGAGTATTGATCTGATTATCAAAGCTTGTTTCCAGTATTAATCTTTTTTCTTCTGCTTTTGGCCTGAGAATATTCTCAACACTTTTAACAACATCCCTTAGATTAAGTAGTCCATTTTCAATATTAAGCTTGCCAGCTTCTATTTTAGTCATATCCAGAATATCATTGATGATAAACAGGAGTCCTTCAGCTGCATCCTGAATATTATGGATAAAATACTTTTGCTGTTCATTCAGTGCAGTCAATGAAAGTTGTTCTGCAAAACCCATGATTGCATGCATAGGTGTCCTGATTTCATGACTTACAGTTGATAGAAATACAGACTTCGCCCTTTCAGATGCTATGGCCCGATTTTTAGTTTCCTCAAGACTTTTTTGTAACTTTTTACTTTGCGTAACATCCGTGTAACTCCAAAGCTGACCTTTAAAAACATTACCAATTATAATTGGAATATAGTCACGTTCCAGAATTCTTTGATCAGCCATTGATACTTCATCACCAATGACCGGATTCTTGGCAGTTACAAGTCCGATTATATCCTCCCTAACCTGATCAGGCTCAGCAAAAAGTGGCAGGACATTTTCCAAAGCTTCCAGGCAATCTGCACCATTCATTTTTTCAGGTGAAATCCCTATCTGGAACATTTCACAAAATTTTGAATTGACGAGCACTACACGGCTTTCTTCATCTTCAACCAAAATCCCCTTACCGAGGTTTCTCATCAGGTACTGTAGCCGATTGGCATTTATCGTTTTTGAATTATCCTGGCAAACACAAATCAACCCGCGATCAGGTAATAGGGTAAGCGATATGTATTGTAAAACAGGTTGGCCAAGCTTATCTTTACCAATTGTTTCCCCTGACCAGTTACCTGTAGACATTAAAACCGGAAAAATATCTTTTTCAATTTTATCTGCATATTCACTGGTATAGATATGCTTCCATGATTTTCCTATAAGCTCTTCGGCCGAATCATATCCAAACAGATGGGCATGTGATTTATTCATGTAGTAGTAAATACCACCTTCATCCAGTATGGCGATGCCATCAAAGGCATTTTCAATGGCTGTATATTGCTTTTCAGGGGTTAATTTTGGAATAGCGTTCATTTATGCTGGATTATATTGTTACTTTTTACAAGATATTTTTTTTCAATCATGTAAAATGGTGAAAAAAACATTTTTAAAAGAGAAAAAAACATTGTTTAATTGAAATTAAAACTAAAAGGCAACCGACTACTTAATAATACTTAATTATAAGCATTTATACGTTGATCAACTACTTGTTATAGTTGTTTTTTGTAAAATCAATTTTTTAAAAAATAGTGATTTATTAAAACTAAATACTGATGAATTAGATTTGAGTAAGACTATGGTAAAGATTGGAATTATAGAGGATAATATTTTCATGCTAAAGAGTTTCAGGGACTATATCAATAGTACTGAAGGCATGATGGTAGTTTTTTCCTGTATTTCAATGGAAGAAGCTAAAATTCAAATTGAGAAAAAAAATGTTCAAAGTCCGGATATCATACTACTTGACATTTTTCTGCCTGGTGAATCCGGATCTGAAGGTATACCTTACCTCGCTACACACTTTCCAAATGCCAAAATAATAATACTTACAGCTTATAACGAGGAAAAACTAATCCTGAATAGTATCAAACAAGGGGCCTCTGGTTACGCTTTAAAAACCGCCAAATTGTCAGACCTCATTGAAGTTATCCACCAAACCATTAAAAATGGAGCTTTTCTCGATGAAAAATCGATTGGAATTGTAATTAAAGGACTTCAGAATAAAAAAACCCAAACATTCAGAGACATGCTAAGCTTCAGGGAAAAAGAGATTGTTGCTTTGGTTGAAAAGGGTTACAGTTACAAGCAAATGTCTGAGCAACTGTTTGTAACCACATATGCAGTAAACTATCATTTAAAAAACATCTACAAGAAATTGGGTATTCATTCAAAATCGGAACTACTTTCAAGAATCATGGAAGAAGACAGGAATTGAAAGCATAGTAGCTTAATTCGTTTTATATTTGCAGCCTCAAAACAGGCTGTATGAAAGCTTCTCCTGATAAACTCAATTTCAACGATACCGAAAAGGCATTCGCCTATAAAAATAATTTACAACTTAAGAAGGCCCATTGGCTATTTCAATTCATGCAATTTGGTTGGATAGTCAAATTGGGTTCACTTGTTACACCTTTTCTGATTAAATTTAAGTTTCCGGTAAAAGGCCTTATAAAAAAAACCATCTTCAGTCAATTTGTTGGAGGAGAAAAATTAAGTGAAACAACTCCTGTAGTCAAAATGCTTCAGGATCATCATGTTGATGTCATTCTTGACTACGGTGTAGAGGGTGGAGAATATGAAGATTCGAAATACGACCGTGAAACAGAAGAGTTTATTAAAGTTATAGAATTTGCAGGCAAGCAACCCAATGCCCCTTTCATCAGTATAAAAGTAACAGGATTGGTATCAAGTATGTTGTTGAACAAAATAAACATATCAAACCCTGGAAGTGGAAACTACCCTGAAAGTATTTGGCAAAAAATAGACTCCCTTGAAAGTTCAGAAAAGACGAATTGGGATAAGTTACTTCGCAGAGTCGATTTTATTTGTAAAGCTGCCGAAATCAATGGAATTGGCGTGATGATTGATGCAGAAGAATCATGGATTCAAGATCCTATTGATTTGATAGCTGATCTCATGATGGAAAAATACAACAAATCAAAATTTATTGTATTTAATACCATTCAGCTCTACAGATCTGACAGGCTTTCTTTTTTAAAGTCAAGCATCGATCAAGCAATAAAATTAAACTATAAACCGGCCTTTAAACTCGTTAGGGGTGCCTACATGGAAAAGGAACGAAAAAGAGCAATAGCATTGAATTACCCCTCTCCCATTCAAATCAATAAGTTAGAAACAGACGAAGCATACAATGAAGCCATAAACTATTGCTGCTCGATTGAATCACCTGTTTGCATCGTTATTGCCAGTCACAATGAAGAAAGTACAATAATTGCAGCAAATCATGGTGAAATTGACAGCAATAAAAATGTTGAAATCCATTTTTCGCAACTCTATGGCATGAGTGACAACCTGACATTCAACCTGGCTGCAAAAGGATTTAAAGTATCAAAATATCTTCCTTTTGGTCCTGTTGAGGAAGTCATTCCATATCTCATGCGCAGGGCTCAGGAGAATAGTTCCATATCCGGACAAACCACCAGGGAACTTTATTTACTAAAAAAAGAACTTTCAAGAAGGGCCAATTAAGCTTTCATTGAGAAAGAGATTACGTATTAATACCTAATCTTTTTCACTAAAAGTACTTTTTGCTATAAATTATCGAATCAACAGTTCCAATGGGAAATTGAATTGATTATATTTATATAATTAAGGCTCAACATATGTATGGTATTATTAATCAGGCTATTCAGCAAATGGTCACGAGAGATCATGGAGAAGAAGTTTGGCTCAATATCATCCAAAAAAGTGGTATAGATGTCTACGAATTCAGAAACCATGAAAGTTACGACGATAAGTATACCTACGTACTGGCAGAAACACTTGCTGAACATTTGAAAACAAATATCTCTGAAATCCTCCGCTCACTCGGAGAATTTTGGATTATAGATATTTCATTAAAAAAATATCCGGCAATGATGGCCGCCGGAGGTACTTCATTCAGAGAATTTCTATTTAACCTACCTAAATTTCACAATCGCATATACCTCAGTTATCCTAATTTGGTTGCCCCAGAGTTCAAAATCTATAACAATGGCGATGATATAGCGGTGGAATATCATTCTGAAAGAGAGGGGTTAACTCACCTAATGGAGGGCATGCTTTTGGGAATAATCAAGATGTTCAATGAACATCTTGCGTTGGTTAAACTGGAGTATACTAAATCGAATTCAACATTTGATCATGATCTTTTCCTGATAACATGGATAAAGAATTAAATACGCATTTGGCTCATTCAGGTATCTTGCTTGAAATTGAAAAGCTGTTTCCTTTTTATTTCAAACTTGACAGGGATTTAACTATTACCGGATCAGGAGCTTCTCTATCCAAATTGATACCTGAAAAAAATAAACTTTTCAATGAAACATTTCAACTCCTAAAACCTAAAATTTCAGACCCATTAAATTTCGAATCTCTGCAATCGATTTGCTCAGGATTTGTATTGATAAAAATTAAAAATAAAGAAAAAGCTTTATTACGGGGGCAATTTGAATACAGAGCATGGGATGATGAAATTATTTTTTATGGTTCACTCTGGGCTGATGACCATGAAGTCTTAATCAACTTTGGCCTAACATATTCTGACTTTCCAGCATATGATGCCATTTTTGATATTCAGCAAATGAAATCAGTGCTTAAGAATGAACAAGAGGATTTGAATAAGTTAAAACACGAATTGGATATTATCAATCATTCCGGCGACTTGTTTATTCACCTACACCCTAGTGGTCTCATTCGAAAAGCCTCTCCAAGCAGTAAATCTATGTTGGGATATGAACAGCATGAGCTTGTTGGACAAGTAATTCAAAACCTGATTAAAGATCAAAATGGACTTGATATAATCAAGGAATTAAATGAGATAAGAAGCTTAAATAAATCAAAAGATTTTGTAACATATATAAATAAAAAAAATGGCGAAAATGTTGGTGTAAACATATCTATTTCTCTAGTTAACAACTCAAGCTTAAATTCACTCTTTTTTATTTGTATAATCAAAGATATCAGCGACAGGATTAAGGATTTAGAAGAAATCAGCAACCTCGCATCCTTTCCAAATGAGAACCCAAACCCCATTTTCAGGATTGATGGATCCGGAATAATAAATTTCAGAAACAGGGCTGCTAATACAATGACACATATTGTGTATAATGGTAAGATTCAAAGCTTTGAAAAATTCTGGTCTTTTTTATTACATGAAGAAGCCGGAATATTCCCCAATAATATTGATGGCATTGTCAATAACAGGTATTATAATTTTCGAATTGTAAAGCGTGTAGATTGTGATGAACTGAATATTTATGGTTCAGATATCAGTGAACGAAGAGAATCTGAAATGCAGGCTCAGGAAACATTCAATAAATTGAACAACTTTCTTGAATCAACCAATGATGTATACTACCTGATTTATCAGCAAAATAAAAATAAAAACTTTTTTACCTCAAGATGGCCCTTATTTATGGGATTCAATCCTGCTTCGGGAGACATGTGGGAGCAAAAAAGAGCGTGTGTTATTGATGAATTCAAAAATATTTATGATGATGCTATGAAGGAATTCATGCTGAATGGCAGCATGACAGTAAAATATAAAATTAAAAATAAAGTATCCGGACAAATAAGATGGATACTGGAAGAATCAAAAATAAAGTTTGATTCCACTTTGAATGATGAAATAATTTCTGGCAGACTTACTGATATCACTACAAACGAAAATTTCAGAAGTCAGATGAAAGAATCAGAAGAAAGATTTCAGCTCATCACTGAATCAATGCCGGTAATGATTTGGGTATCCAATGAAGAGAATAAAGTCACATACACCAACAAGGCATCCAGAGATTTTTTTGGATTTGATTTAAAAACTATATCAGGGCAGTCTGAGTTTGCAAAGCTCGTTCATCCAGATCATCGTCAAAAAGCTATCATTGAATGGAGTAAAACACTCAACAGCAATGTAAGAGGTGAAATACAATATCTTGTATTGAATGCTGAAAATGAATACCGTTGGATCTATGAAATAGCTGTACCCAGATTCATGCAAAACAATGAATTTCTTGGATATATAGGGGCGGCATTTGACATAACAAATGAAAAATCGATTTATAAAACACTGGAAGAGGAGAAGAAAAAATATGAACTCCTGTCAACCAAATCTGCAGACATTATTTTTCTGATGAATAATGTGGGAATAATTGAATATGCTTCACCTTCGATTAACCGTATTCTGAATTTGTCTGAACAAGATATTATTGGTCATTCTATTTTCAGTCTGATTGAAGGTACACAGGTTCTGGACCTGAATGAAACCCAAGGTGAGTTTACCGATTCCGCACAGCAGCAAATGCTGAGTTTCAAAATGAAAGATAAACAAGGTGAACTTAAATGGGTTGAAGCCGTTTACAGCAGGTTTACAGAAGATGAATTAGGAGGAAAAAAAATCCTTATGCATGTTAGGGATATCAATGAACAATACCTTGCACAAACAATGTTGATTGAAAATGAAGCTAAATACCGCAGCCTCTTTTCAAATATGAATCTTGGTATTATGGAAGTTGATAAAGAAGAAAAAATACTCTATGTAAACAAGTCTTTTGAAAGAATTTCAGGATATAATGAGGAGGAGCTGTTAGGTAAGATTGCACCAGATATCTTTTTAACTGACCTTAACGAAAAAGATGTCAACTTACAGGAAAGGAGAAACAGAGAGCATGGTAAAGAAGGTCTCTATGAAATAAAAGTCAGGAAAAAAGATAAAAGCTTTGCTACCTGGGTTATAAGTGGGGCTCCAACTTATGACATGAAAGGTAAAATAAGAGGTTCTATTGGAATTCACTGGGATGTAACCGAAATAAGAGACCTGGAAACAAAAATTCTTTTTGAAAGTGTGCAGAAAGAAAAAGAACTGATGGAAGCAAGGTTACAGGCTGAGGAAGAACAACGAGATGTTATTGGGAGAGACTTGCATGATGGTGTTGGACAAATGCTGGCATATTTGAGTTTGTATTTCAATATTTTAAAAGAAAAAGATTCAATTGCCGAAGAAGATTTAGACAAGGCACAAATAACCATTAAAAAAACAATTGATGAAGTAAGGCGCTTATCCAGAAACCTTGCACCACCGGCTATAAAAGATCTGGGATTCAGAGAAGCCGTAATTGAACTTATAAATAGTTACAGCATTATTCCCAAACCAGCTTTTCAACTTAAAATATACAAGGGCAAGGATCCGGATAGATTTTTACATGAACACAAAATCATGATGTTCCGCGTTATTCAGGAGTTAAGCAGTAATACATTTAAATATGCCCACGCCAATAAGGTTGAAATAAAAATTGACCAAAGCGCAAACGGGATGATGTTATTTTACCACGATGATGGCATAGGATTTGAAATGGGCACTGTTAAAAAAGGCATAGGACTAAAAAGTATTCTTTCGAGAGTAGAGTTTTATGGAGGTGAAGTTAAGATTAACACGAATCCCGGAACCGGGTTTGAAGTATTTATTAAATTACCATTTGAATAATATATTATGACAAAAAAAATAAGAATTATCATAGCTGATGACCATTTGTTGATTGCCGAAACATGGGCAACCCTAATCAATATGGATCCAGAATTTGAAGTTGTAAAGGTTTACGATAATACCAAAAGCCTTATTGATCAGATTACTGATATCAAACCAGACATCGCGATTTTAGATATCAATATCAACCCTTTTTCAGGAATTGAAGCTGCAAAACTGATTAAAAAACTTGCACCCGGAACAAAAATCATTGGTGTTTCCATGCACAATCAGCCTTCATTTGCTAAAAAAATGATACGAAATGGCGCAACTGGCTATGTAACGAAAAACTCAAGTAAAGTTGAGATGTATGATGCCATACGTGCCGTCATGAAAGGA
>CANHUF010000077.1 GCA_947463715.1 Sphingobacteriales bacterium | reverse complement strand
TTTTGGTCCGGATGGTGCCCTGTACATGGGAGACTGGATCGAAGGATGGGATACCAAGGACTATGGTCGCATCTGGAAACTGGATGTAGCCAACCCCAATGTCAAAGAACGCAAAGAAACCGAAAAGCATATCAAGGCGGATTTTAAAGCTTATAAAGACAATGAATTGCAGGTGCTGCTGAAACATGCAGATATACGCGTAAGGCAGAAAGCACAATTTGAACTGGCTAACAGAGGCAGTAAAGGACTGGACATCTTCAAAAATGTACTGGCAGATAAATCGCATCAGTTGGCACGTGTACACGCCATCTGGGGCATCAGTCAGTTTGCCCGCAAAAAGCTGTCTGATGCATCTGCACTGGTTCCTTACCTCCAGGATGCCGATCCTGAAATCAGGGCGCAGGCTGCACGCTGGATTGGCGATGTGCGGTATAAGGATGCCGGAACACAATTGATTGCACTGCTTAAAGATACCTATCCACGCGCGAGGTTCTTTGCCGCAGAAGCATTGGGCAGAACAGAACATGCTGCAGCCATCCAGCCCATCATTGCTATGCTGGTGGCCAACAATGAAGAAGACAATTACCTCAGGCATGCCGGCAGCCTGGCACTGGCCCGAATTGGACAGCCAGCACCTGTTGTTGCGCTTTCCAAACACCCCTCCAGGGCAGCCAGGATTGCAGCAGTAGTGGCACTTCGCCGCATGCAGGATCCGGGTATCAGGGTATTCCTCAAAGACAGTGATGAGTTTGTAGTTACGGAAGCCGCAAGGGCCATCAATGATGACCTTTCCATCACCGGAGCACTTCCCGATCTGGCAGAAGCACTGAACGACCGCCGCTTCAGCAATGAGGCCTTAGTAAGGCGCGCCATCAATGCTAATCTCCGGATGGGTGCTGATAAAAATATGCAGAACCTGATCAGCTACATGAACGATGAAAAAGCCCCTTTAGCTATGCGCAGTGAAGCCATGGATGCCCTGAGCACCTGGGCTAAGCCTTCTGTGCTCGATAGGGTAGATGGTCGTTTAAGGGGAGAAATTACACGCGATGCCGCTCCGGTAAGGAAAGCATCACTTGCAACTTTACTGCAACTGCTTAGTGGTAAAGATTCCACACTACGTGAACATGCTGCGATGGCTTTTAGTAAACTGGAAATCGACGAAGTCGCTTCTCAGATACTGGCACAATTGCAAAAAGAACCTGCAGCAACTGCACGGATAGAAATGGTGAAGGCCCTGGCCAAAATGAAAGGAGATCACCTCGACCAAACCATCAGGCTCGCTATGAACGATAAGGAAAAAAGCGTAAGGGCTGTGGGATTGAAAATGATCGGAAGCCTTAATATTCCACGTGAAGTGATGGTGGTATTGCTTGAAAATGTGATCAAAACAAGGACTCCTGAGGAAAAACAGGCAGCTGTCACTGTACTTGGTAAATTACCGCTGACACATACTGAAAAGGTCTTTGCAGCCATGCTCGACCAGATGGAGAAAAAACAGCTTCCGCTGGAAGTACATTTTGAATTATCAGACGCCATTGACTCAACAGGATCTGCATCGCTCAAGAGCAGGTATGAAAAACTGATAACCACTACAGGAAAGGATTCCCTCAAAGCGCGTTATGCCGGAGCCATATCCGGAGGTGATGTACGCAAGGGTAACAGGATATTCTGGAATCACCAGACAGCACAATGTATCAGATGCCACGCATATGATGATGCAGGCGGCAATGCCGGTCCACGTCTGAACGGCATAGCAGACAGGCTCACCAAAGAACAACTGCTCGAAGCACTCATCGAACCAAGTGCACGCATTGCACCCGGGTTTGGTAAGCCACCATCGAGCATGCCTCCTATGCATCTGTTGCTGAACAAAAGGGAATTAAGGGATGTACTCGCATTCCTGCAAACCTTAAAGGATGAGGGTGAATAAATCAGGATCGGAGTAACATCATGATGGCTCCGGCAAGTGTAAGCAGCAAGACCATTTTACGGTATTGCTCATCCCTGATCCTACCCACCCATACTATACCGGCCCAAAAGCCTAAAGCCAATGCAGGCACCAGGAAGAGATCCGTCTTCAGGGTGTCTGCATTGATGTTTTTCCAGTAGAAAATCTGAAAGGGCATCTTAAAGAGATTCATAAAAAGGAATATCCAGGCAGCGGTGCCGATGAATGTATTTTTCTCCATCCGCATGGCCAGAAAATAAAGGTTGGAAAAAGCCCCTGCCAGATTGCCAATCATTGTTGTAAAACCCGCTGCCAGTCCGGTTGACGCCGCAAATGCCGGATGTGAAGGTACCTGATCAGACTTTCTATATTCCATGATCAATACAATGATGATGGTAACCAGGATAATGCCCGCCATAACTTTTTTAAACAAATCCTCCTGCATGTCCTTACCTGTAAACACCCCCATTAGTATACCCACCACCATCCAGGGCACTAACTTCCTGAAATGATCCCACCTGGCATGCCGGTTATAATACATGACGGCTGCAATATCAGCCAGACTCAGCAGAGGCAGCACTACGCCTGTGGATGATTTACTTCCGAATACGATGGCCATGAAAGTGACTGTGAGCATATCAAGGCCCTTGATTCCTGCTTTACCCAATCCAATAATAAAACCAGAAGACAATACGAGCGCCCATTCAGCAATTGTAAAATCCGGAATCATGCATACCTGTTTAGAAGAGGCAATTTAACTAAAATGCCATGAAGTGATTACTTCCATTCTCTTTGAAAAAGGGTAAGCAGGATGATTGCCCCAACAATCAACAAACAAGCCAGCCAGTCAATTGCACCAAAGGGAACATGCATCCATACCACAGCAACAATAGAGGCTGCGATGGGTTCTGTGGTGGCAATCAGGCTGGCAGTTTTGGCACCCAGCCATTTTACTGCAACCATATAGGAAAGAAATGACAGAATAGTTCCGCACAGAATGATGTAGCCCAGATTGATGAATGTCCATTCATCCCATATGCCAGGCACAGGCCATGGATCAGCGATGACGCTGAGCGTAAGCCCTCCAATCAAAAATCCCCATCCCAGCAGCACTGAAGCAGCATACTTCGCCATCAGCTTCATGGGTTGAAGTGTATAAAAAGCGAGTGCCAGGGCTGAAAGTATACCCCAGATGAAGGTTCTGCTTGACACCAAAAGTGTTGTATAATCACCATGAGTTACCAAAAGGAAAATACCCATGATGGAAAGCAGGATGGAAGTCCATTCCACCCAACCCGGTAAGGTCCTCGTCTTAACTGCCAGATAACAAAAGATCATGGCGGGACCTACATACTGCAAAATGGTGGCTGTTGCCGCATTGGAGAATTCAATGGTCAGGATATAGGTATACTGCACACTCAATACACCCAGGGAGCCGAACAATATTAGCGCCAAAGCATCTCGCTTGTTTTTCCATATACCCCAGGGGTTATGACCGGAAAGAACCGCAACAGGCAACAGAATCAATCCGGCAACCAGCAACCTGATGGAGACCAGCCAGGTGGCATTTAGTCCACGTTCCTGAAAGAGAAACTGTGCACAAACACCTGAAACACCCCAGAACAGGGCAGCAATAAATGCCAGGAAAAAACCTTTGATTCTTTTCATCAACAACAAGCAGGATCACATATTTAGCAACGCTTTCAGGACAAAAGAGGTGTGTTTGAAACACCCGACTTATTTCATCGCATCACCTTTGATTGGTGTGCAGTGCTCTGCCAATATTTTCACTTTGCCATCGTGTTTCACAATCGTGATGCTGCAACGCTGGCGATCATTGAATGCCTCACCATGATAGATTCCTTGTCCCTTCCATACGGTATTGACAACAGCGGTATTGCCTTCAATCTGCATGGTTTGGCTTTCACGCTCCATCGACTGAAGTGAGTAGACTTCCGAACCTGCGGTGGCAATTAATCCTGACCGGTCAAAGGCATTGCCAGACTGGGTGAAATAAACATAATGCTCTGAAAGGACGGAGTCAACCAGTGAAGGGATTTTTTCCTGCCAGCCCTTGTCGAAACTGGCAATTACCGCGAGCACTTCAGACTCCTGAAGTGTTGGTTCTTTTGGCGCCCTGGAACAGGAAAGGGCGGCAAAAGTCAGTAGTAGAAACAGTATTCTCATGATACTGAAGTTAACACATTTCCTCATCAAAAAATAAAACCACCTTTCCCTTTTCAATGGCAGGATCTTCAATCAACTTCATCGCCTCCTGAATTTTCAGAAAATGAAACCTGTGTGTGATCATGTCCCTGACTTCCAGCTTCTTCTCTTCAAATAAACGTATAACATCCGGGAATTTTTTATTGTGTAGCCTTGTTCCGCGGACGTCCAGCTCACGGGCTGTGATACTAAACTGCGCTATGGTTGATGGGGATGGATTAAATCCGAGGGTTATTACTCTGCCGGCCGGACAAACTACTTGCAAAGCCTCTTCAAATGAACGCACCGTACAAACTGCATCAATCACCACAGAAGCCATAGTGCCTAAGGTGAGTTCGCTGATAGCCGCAGGCACATCCTCCCGACCAGCATGAATCACTGCATCAGCACCATAACGCAATGCCATCTGCAAACGGTTATCGACAATATCTGAAATGAAGCAGGTGGCTCCCGCAATTTTGGCACGCTTTAAAATACTCAATCCCGCCGGACCTGCACCCATGATAAATACAACATCAGCCGCTGTCAATTCCGCCCTTGAACAGGTTTGCTCGGCAATGGTGAATGGTTCAATCATTACGGCTTCCTCCCACAACAAATGTTCAGGGATGCGGTGAATGCTCTCCTGGGGCATGACAATATATTCCTGATAACCGCCATCAACATGCACGGAACGAACCTTTAAGCGTCCGCAAACATTGCTACGGCCAATCTTGCATTGATAACATGCTCCGCAACTGATGACCGGATCCATGACAACACGGTCACCTTTTTGAAAAAGATTCACGGCACTACCTAATTCTAGAATCTCACCGGCAATCTCATGTCCGATTACCCTGGGATAAGTTGCAACCGGTGAAGTGCCATGATAAATATGCACATCAGATCCGCAGATGCCTGACGCCTTAACTTTGATCAATACCTCATCCGGACTTTGTATCACAGGCAAAGGTCTATCTTGTATTTCCAGCTGGTAAGCACCTGTTACACAAATGGCTTTCATCGTCTTCATCCCTGTTCAAGTTCACTAATTACAAGCTTCTTCATCTGGAGCATACGTTGCATGGCTGCTCCTCCTTTAATCGGATCGCTGATCAAGCTTCCGAGAGAAGCGGGCACAACCTGCCACGACAGTCCATATTTGTCTTTCAACCAGCCACACTGTCCCTCGCTTCCTTCTGCAGACAATGCATGCCATAACAAATCAATTTCCTCCTGTGTGTCACAGGTCAGCACCAAAGATGTTGCATGATTAAACTGAAAACCAAATTCCGCAGAACTCTCCATGCAGGAAAACAATCGTCCTGCGAGTGTAAAACGGGCATGTTTGATGTTCCCTTCGATATCAGGTTCTCCTTTTTCATACGCACTGACAAATTCAACTGCAGCATCAGGTAAGATACCTGTATAAAACTCCAAGGCTTCCGATGCCTTTCCGTTGTTTTGATCGATAAACATTAAACCCGGGAAGATGCTGTCGGAAGTTTTTTCATGTAGCATCAACTGCCAGTTGACCCCATACCTATCGCTGCACCACCCATAGCGCGCACTCCATGGATAACTGTTAAGCGGCATCATCACTTTCCCTCCCGGCGACAAAGATTCCCAAAGGGCGTTCACCTCTTCAGCTGTGTTGCACTGCACAAAAAAAGATATGGATGGATTGATTTCCTCTTGCGCACCATTCAGAATCATGAAATTCCTTTCCAGGAGTTTCAAGGAAACTGAGAAAGGATTGGACTGCAGAATCTCTGCGTTAGGAAATATGGAACAATAGAAAGCAGCAGCTTCTGAAGCATCAGCTTTCAGCCAGAGACAGGGCTGGATGGAAACAGACATGAAATGAAATTATGTTGGTTAGGGCAACAATTTACTCATTCCATTCGATTGAAACAATGATTTCATTTCTTCGTCCAACCAACTGATAAGGTGGATTATAACCCAGATACCTGAAATGTCCTTTTGTTTTGATGCCTTTTTGATTCAACAGTTCTTCCAGTTTTTTCATATTCCGGGAAATGGTTTCATCAGTGGCAAACCCTCCAAAACGCAGGGCTGCTGCATGTTCAACATCAGTCTTTTTGATTTTTACGGCTGGATCGTTGGGTTTAGGCAAATTACTTTCATCATAACCGGCAGGCATCACAAAAGCCATGGATGAACCGCTTTCCTGAAAATCCATGTGAACGGGAGTGGTCATCGCAATCTTTTCCCCGGAAGCATTGTTACCAAAAATATAGCCGGCAATCTTCCGGAATCCATTCCCAGACAACTCCCTGTAATTTTTAGCAGTGGATTGTATTGTTGCCATAGTAACAGAGGGATAAAGTCTTATCTCCATTTCTCCATCTGTTTTTAACACAGTGTAGGGTTGCTTTTCAGTATTGTTGGTTCCCATGCTGATGAAGGATTGAAAGATGATGAAAATAACGGTCAAAACGGAAATGACAATGAACAGGGATTTCATGAGCGAGTTTATATCAAAACAATGGAATATGAATTATGTTGCGATTGCGGTTTCGCATTTATGCCGTGAATAACCGAACTTTAACATTCATCAGTTTAATTCTCTCCAACCATGCAACATCGTTTTCTTAGGCTGCTATTTACCTTGCTGATCAGTCTGCCAGCAATGACAAATGGCTTAACACGCGGTGACGGACATGCCCAGCTGGTAGCCATATATAAAACATGGCGAGCATTCGAAAAGCCCCCGATGAAAAACGGCGCACCTGACTACACCCAGGCAACATTTACCGCCCGAATGCCGGCATTCCGGAAAATACATCAGCAATTGTTGTCTATGGACACATCAGGATGGCCGGTTGAACAGCAGGTTGACTGGCATCTGCTGTTGGCGGAAATGAACGGATATGATTTCAACTTCAAGGTATTGAAACCATGGAGCCGAGATCCTGCATTTTACAAATCCATCTTTACGGAAAGAAGTGACGTTCCTGCTCATGAAGGTCCTACTCACCACGCGATAACTGATTTGTGGACCTATTCTTTTCCATTGAGCCATACAGAACGTGTAAGACTGATGAACGACCTGAAAGTGATTGTTCCTTTGAATACTCAGGCAAAGACAAACCTGACCGGCAATGCCCGTGAGCTCTGGATTGCAGGCATCCGCGACATCAAAACACAGGTCACAGACCTGAAGGAATTGCTCACACAGCCCGGCGTTGGCAGCGACAAAGAGCTGAGCACCGAAATCAATGCTGCCATCATTTCTACCATTGATCTGGTCAAGTGGCTGGAGGAAAAATCAGCAACAAAGACAGGACCTTCGGGTATCGGAAAGGACAACTACAACTGGTACCAAAAAAATGTACACATGGTGCCTCTCTCCTGGGATGACCAGGTGATGCTACTCAAAAATGAACTCGATCGAGCCTGGTCTTCATTGAAACTGGAAGAACACCGGAATCGCAAGCTGCCTGCCATTCCTGAAGCGGATTCCCCGGAGTCGTATAAAATGCTGTCTGAGAATGCGGCAAAAAGCCTGCTTAAATTCCTCGACAAGGAAGAAATGGTGACCGTGAAAGACTACTTCAAACCCGCTCTGGATGAGCATCTGGGAAGTTTTGTACCTAAGGAAAAACGGAACTTTTTCTACATCACTTCCCACCTCGATCCTCGTCCGCTTTTCTCACATTTCTACCATTGGTTTGAACTGGCACAAATGGACAAGGAACCGCATCCCTGTGAAATCAGACGCACACCCACCCTCTACAACATATTCGATAGCCGGAATGAAGGGATGGCAACTGCTGTGGAGGAAATCTTTATGAATGCCGGATTGTACGATGACAGTCCACGCAGCCGCGAGATAGTCTACATCTTAATCGCTCAGCGTGCCGCACGTGGACTGGGTTCACTCTATGCCCATGCCAACATGATGAGTATGGAAGAGGCCGGAAACATCCATATGGATTATACCCCTAGGGGATGGATGAAAACGGAGAAGGAACTGCGCATCTTTGAACAGCACCTATACATGCGGCAACCAGGATATGGCACGAGCTATATCACCGGAAAACACCTGATAGACCATGCCATTGCCACCATGGCCCGACAGCAAGAAAGCAAAAAAGAATACTTCTCCATTCGTGTTTTCCTTGATGCCATGAATGCCATGGGTGATATTCCCGTATCGCTGGGTCATTGGCAACTCACGGGTGATAGCAGCCAGGTTCGTGAAATGCTGAAAAAATAAGCTGATGCGCAACTTACAACCTGGGTTTATCATTACGGGACTTGTCTTTGCTGCCTTATGGGCATCGGCATCAGTAGCCACCAAATCCGGTCTTACAGTTGCACAGCCTTTTGTGATCTCCAATATCCGCTTTTTTATGGCGGCAGGTATCATGCTAATCATCTCTCACTTGCTCATGCGAAACCGGCTGCCACAAGGTATTGAGTGGCAACAGCTTGCGATTTACGGGGTACTGAATATCACCATCTACCTGGGCATGTATGTTATTGCCATGCAGGAAGTATCTGCCGGATTGGGCAGCCTGGCGGTTGCCATCAATCCGGTAATCATTACTACTGTGGGGCTGCTGTGGGACCGCCAACAGATTAGTCTCCGCATCACCGGTTCTCTGCTGCTGGGTTTCCTGGGCGTAGCAGTGGCGGCATATCCCTTGTTGCAGGGTAGCTATGCCACCATTTCCGGTATCGTATTGCTGCTATCCAGCATGCTGGTCTATTCAGCCGGCACCCTGTATTTCCAGCGAAAAAAATGGAACCAGCTGCACCTGCTAACCATCAACGGTTGGCAGACTATACTTGGGGGGATATTCCTATTGCCATTCACTTTATACTACTGGAAACCTGGCAACAACCTGTTTAATCCCGTATTCTGGCTGTCCACTTCCTGGCTGGCCATCGGCGTCTCTATCGGAGCAGTGCAAACATGGATTTACCTGCTGAAACACAACGGCACAAAAGCCTCCTACTGGTTGTTTTTGAGTCCGATTTTTGGATTCATTTATGCTTCCATACTCATAAAGGAACCGATAGGAGTCTGGACTGTAACAGGCACCATATTCGTACTTGCTGGCTTGTATCTGGGTACAAAAAGGAATACCTGATCTGCAAAATATTTCAGTATTTTCATGTCACCCAAAACCAACATGCATGAACAAACGTTTTGCCCTCCCCGAAGACTGGTCAATCGTGGTAACCGGCTTCCTGATTATTGCCCTTGTCATATTCGGGTTCCCACTAATATCCCCAACCTATGGCTGGAAAAACACTGGTGAGCTATCTGGAAAAGTGTTTACATCCTACAACATAAAAGTAGCCCTGCACCTTTTTATCTGTCTCTTTGCACTGGCCATTGTCCTG
>CANHUF010000076.1 GCA_947463715.1 Sphingobacteriales bacterium | reverse complement strand
TAGATCATTATTACAAAAATTGGTGTCAATGATCAGTACTTTCCTGTTGCTTAGGCTCAGACTTAGTGACAAAGCTTGAATGAGTGTTGTTTTTCCTTGCTGTGGTTCAGTGCTGGTAAATAAAATAACCCGTTTACCACTTTTCTCTATTTCGTACCTGAATTTTCGAAAGAATTCCCTGAAAATATTACTCCTGTTGGCTTGGTCTTGATTGAAGCCAGTTATATGATCTTTCAGGTTTTTCCCTTTCAGATCAATGAAATTGATTGTAGCTAGCAAAGGGAGTCCAGTCATCCTGGTAAATTGTTCAGGATTTTTGATAGATTGGTCGAGTAACCCCAATACGATAAAGAATATCATGGAAATGATTGCACCCATTAATCCTGAAACAGCTACGATGATTGGTTTATTGCTGGGCTCTGGATTTATCGCTGCCTGACCAAATAATGTTTGTTTAAAATTTGAAATACCTGTATCAGTTACGCTACTGGCTTTTGTAGATCTTTCTTTTGCACTCATATATTCACCTGTGGCCCATTCTATATCCTTATCAAGTTGCTCAAGTCTTGCAGCAGAACTATTGCCGGTTGTCTTTGTGAAGGCCGCTCCTGCAGTACTAGCCAACTTTTGTTTGAAAAATGCAATTTTGGAAGTGGTTGATTTTAAACTGGCTTCAAGTTCAATTTTTTTCTGAATCAGTGAATTCCTAAGATTAGCCTGGCTATTTGTTGTGACAGGAGTAGTTGTGTTCGGTGCTTTTGCAGCTATTTGCATTCTTTTCTGCAAATCATCAAGCTGAGCCTTCTTTAGGGGATCATTGCCTCCCTCTTTCATGTATTTGTCATACAAATCATTATACTGGCGTCGTATTTCCGCAAATTGTCTGTTGGTGTTTTCTGGGTTTGGTGCATTTAAATTTGCTGCTGGCAGACTTAATAGCTGGGCTTCTATTTCGGTAACCTGATAATTGATGCTTTGCTCTCTGGCTAACTCTTCAGCAAGGCTTGTCTCATAAGAGCTTGCTTGTGTCATTTTACTTGCGCCAATAACATTAGGATCGATTTTTACTGAAAATGAATCGCGCATGAAATTCATTTTTACACGCACCTTTTCATCAAGGTCTTCCTTTTTCTTCTTTACTATTGAATCAATTGCAGTTATTGATTCTGACGAACGTGAACGCATGGTATTTTCATAATACCTTAAAAATTCCTTTATAATACCATTGACAATGAATTCTGAGTATTCAGCTTTACCTGAAAGGTAGGTGATGTCTATGTAATCTGTTTTTTCAAGTCTTTTGACAATTAGATTTTCTTTTATGGTGCCGGTGCTATATCCAAGTTTTCCGATTAAATCATTAGCACGTTTTTGATCAATATCTTTTAAATCCAGAAGCAACATTTGCTCATACGAGCGGTTTAAGACTTCTACTGCCTTTTCAAGAGTTAATCCTAATACCTCTTCTTCAGCTAATTTTGTCTGAATTTTAGTTTGTGTTTGCTGATCAGAAGATAATAATTCATTCAGCACCAATCTGTACACTAAGAGGTTTAATACCTTGGGTGAGGTCATATTTTCAATGACATTATTAAACTTGACATTAATCTGGTTCTGATCAAAAATATTGTCAGACAGAATAATTTCCTGGCTTAAGGTGAAGCCAGTGGATATCTGTGATTGTGATTTGTATTTTTCCTTTATGGTAAATGTAAAGAGAAAGCCAATAGCCAATGTCGCCAGACTCGCTTTTAGGATAGTCCATTTATTTCTTAATAGTATTCTATATAGGTATACCAACTCCATGAGCATGCTGTTTTAACAGGGTGACATTAAATTAAAGGAGATTGGATGGGATTTTACAAATTTGTTCAAAAAACGTGAAAAACGCAAGTGAAGGGAGTGTTACTTGTGAAAAAAATACAATTATCTGACAATCAGTGTATTATATTTCTGAAAATATCAGTTTTTACTCCTTAGTGCCTTATCCCAGACCCCTGTTTGATGCTTGAATATGAATTGGTATAGCCCGGTATACATATTCAGGTTCATGAACAGAAAATAGAAGGGGATACTAAAAATGGTAATTTTCCTGTCTCTCGAGTCCAGCATCCAGCCAATTATTGCGGCTATATAAAAAACTATCTGTAGGTAAAATATGACTGCGAGCAATATACTGTTGTTCCCCTGAGATTCAATGAAACTGAAAATAAGAATGACGGGTAATAAAAATGGACAAATCACCCAGCGCAGGAGTCTGTGAGAAATATACAGGTAACTTAGTTTGGGGTGTTCCCAGAAACAAATTAAGCGCCATAGCATGATAGCTGTCTGAAATGCCCCTGTTGCAATTCTGGATTTACGTTTTTTTTCCTCTCTTGTGTTGGCAGAAGGCAATTCGGTTGCAACTGCTTCTTTCTCATAAGCAATTTTCCACCCTTGAAGGCAAATATTCATGGAAATAACAAAGTCATCCAGCAAAATTTCTGCTGGAATATGGCTGTATAGTTTTGTTCTGAATCCAAATAGTTCCCCGGCTGCGCCCATGGTTGAATGAAATGCCGCATCAAAACTTTTCAGCTTTGATTCATATTTCCAGTAAATTCCCTCACCAATAGTATTAGCTCCTCCCTTTCTGAGTCTCAAAACTTTTTTTTCTCCTGCCACAGCGCCTGTTTCTGGATACTTAAAAGCATTAGCCATAAGCAAAACAGCATCCTCGTTGAGTAGGGTGTTGGCATCTGAGAATATGGTAACAGGGGATGTGATCTGTTGCATGGCCCTGTTGATGGCCATTGATTTCCCATCTCTTTCAGTTCTATGCTGCAACCTGATCATAGGATACTTTTGTATGATCTTCGGTGTTTCGTCAGTTGATCCGTCTGTAACAAAAAGAAAATTCAATTTACCGGAGGGGTAATTTAATCGGAGGCAATTCCTGATTTTTTCTTCGATTATTTCTGATTCGTTGTATGCAGCTACCACCATGGTTATGTCTGGAAGATCTGTATCTGGATTTGACCTTGTGGTGCGACTTATTTGCATCCATATCCATGCAGGGATGACATAGCCCCCATATGCAAAAATCAATATGAAAATCGGTACATAAATGAAGGCTACCATCACTTTATTTTCTGCGACCTGTAAGTTTTCTGATGTAAAACATAAACACTTCATCCCACACTTCTCTCGAAATCCGCTTCATCAGCACTTTGTCATATAGTGGTATGTATTTCCAGTATCCTTTAATATTAAATATCCATTGCATCAGACTTTTAATGTCTTTCTGCCAAAGCGTTCTTCTGATGTCTTTGTAGAACAGTCCTACTTCAATTTTTTCCTGCTTCAGTTTCATTCCCTGAAAACTCCCTTCGATATTGCCACTGACAATATTTTCAACTGCACGAATGAAATGATTTTCTCCTATAAACCTGGAATAGGGCATCCAGGAATTGGGTCTAGGGTCAACTTCTATCAGGAAATATTTCTTTCTTTCCTTGTCATGCAAAAAGCAAATATTTCCAAACGAATTCATCTTTAATGCTGCTCCCGTCTTTCGGAGCACTGGCTCAAGATCCGTATTGTTGAAGTATAGTTTCTTTGTTGTGTACGAGAATTTTGTGGTTGAAAACTGCAAAATGTTTGCAGTGAAATAGGCCATTAGCTCTCCCCGGTAAAACAAGGCTTCCACATGAATTTCTTCACCATTAATATACTCTTGTATCAACACGTCCTGATTTTCAGGAATTTTATGGAGATTGGAAATGAATTCTTCATAGGTGTTACTGATGAACATATCCGTTCCACCCCAGCTGAAATCCAGCTTGTTGATGACTGGGAAAGTTAAATTATGTTTTATAAAATAAAGATCCTTACTGTTGTTGTATATGACAAAACCTGGCGTGTTGATCCCGTTTTCGAAACAGAATTCAGAAAATCCTTTTTTAGAACTGAGTATCTTTCTGTTTTTAATATTCAAAATGGGCATAATTCTAGGGAACATCTCCACATTAATGCTCTCGTTCATATATCTAATTAATGGATCATCCACCAGAATTACCCAATCGAAATCATTGTTATTTACAAGTTCAATTAAATTTGTAATGTATTTATCCAATGCTGATGGTGATTCATGCCATTTATCATAAAAACTGTTGGAAATGAGCCATGATTTTGCTGAACAATATACCTCAACCCTACATTTTGCTTTTTTTAGCATGTATGGAATCTCGACACTTGTGTCCCATCCACTATAACATGCAAGCAAAACCTTGAAATTCATTTATTTGTATATTTTAACTTAATATGGGAAATAAATAGCACGGTGGATGACAAATCTCTGAAAAAAAAAAGCTAATTGCAAGTCTAGGGCATTTAAATAATTTTATATAGATTGATATATTCAGAATTTTCTAAATTGCTTTTAGATTATGTAATTGTTGTTCGATTTGCGTAATAATTTTCTCATCATCATAAATGTCAAACTTTCTAGCAAATATTTTTTCAGATGATAGGATGTTATCCAGATCCTTTATCTTCAGTGTTTCAGGGTGACCATCATTAATTTTGGACCATTCTACATATACTATAGAATCAGTTAAATTAACTTTGAACGGAGAATTATATAGAATTGTTGGAATTACCATTTCATCTGCTCCCCAAACGAATTTGAAAAACTTTAAAAGTTTTTTTTCTTTTTCAATACTTTTAATAACATATTTAGCACAATCAATAGTTATACAGAACCAATTCGAATTTCCGCAAATAATATGAGATTTCGGTAGGGTTCTGTTTGGCGTTATTCTATTTAGGACGTACTGTATTTTGAATTTTCCTAGCATTTTCCAATTATTCAGATTGTATTTCAATACCCTGTTCTTATTTCTTCGCCACCATTCGTTTTCCAAATCAAACGGCACACAGCTTATAAATTCTTTATTTGGATTTTGGATTAAAAAATTTTCGAAATAAGCTGGCTTTTTTATGGGGAAATCCTGCCCTGAAATGAAAGTCATATAGTCAAAATTGTCAAATGCAACTATTTCCTTCATACATGTTTGGGTCGCCACAACTTGGCTAAATCCTGCCCATTCAACTTTAGTTCTGTTATTGATGAAAATGATATTTTCTCCAGTAATCAATTTCCGAAACGGCGAAATGTCAGCTTTTTTGTCTACGTGTATGAAAAAGGTGAATTGATCTGACTGAAATGCTTCAATCAGTCTTTTGACCTGTAGTGGATATTTGTGCACAGCAATCAAAATTGCTATTTTCATAATTGCTTGTATTTGTACTTTGTTGACAATTTTATTTTCAAAAGTAATGAACTTCACCGGAGTTCTTTATCTTTAAGACACAATCAACTTGCTGTATTATGCCAATTAAAAGCTCCAACGGCAGGAGAAAATTCCTGCAACAGTCTGCCATAGCGGCAGCTGGTTTTTTTATCGTCCCACGTCATGTACTAGGAAAAGGTTACATCCCTCCCAGTGATCAGCTTACCAAAGGTATCATCGGCGTAGGAGGGATGGGCAGAGGCCATATCCCTTATGCCGGTACCCGTGTTGTAGCCATTTGTGATGTGGAAAAGCTCCACTTACAGGCTGCTGAAAAAATGATTGGTGGCGGAGTAAAATTGTTTCACGATCACAGGGAACTTATCGCACTTCCTGAAGTGGATATTGTTCATATTGCTACACCACCTCATTGGCATGGTATCATGGCCATTGAAGCTGCAAAGGCCGGTAAGGATATCTGGTGTGAAAAACCTATGACCAGGACAATCGGAGAGGGGAAAAGGGTAGTAGAGGCTGTAAAACAATATGGCCGCATGTTCAGGTTGAATACCTGGTTCCGGTTTGAAGATAATTTTTATGGCATGAAAACCACCGTTAAGCCTATCAAGAAACTGGTTGAATCCGGACTTCTGGGCTGGCCGCTGACGGTAACCGTGAGTAAACATACCGGGTTCGACTGGAAATTCTACTGGGTTGGAAAAACGGAACTTGAAGCGCAAAAAGTTCCTGATACACTTGATTATGACCGTTGGCTCGGTCCTGCCCCTTACAAGCCTTACCATCCACATCGGGTGCATGGTACTTTTAGGGGTTACTGGGACTATGACGGCGGGGGATTAGGGGATATGGGGCAGCACTATCTGGACCCAATCCAGTATTTCCTGGGTAAGGATGATACAAGCCCGATATCTGTAGAAGTTGATGCGGAACAGCAACATCCTGATGCCTGTGGAACTTTCAGGAAAATCACCTATACCTATGCAGATGGTTGCAAAATCATTCTTGACGGTGAAGCAAAGGATCCTGATGTAGCCTATATCGAAGGTCCTAATGGCAAATTGTTCAATGGTTTCAAGTCAACCATTCCCAACCTCCAGGATAAGCTGGCCATGATGCCTGATCCTGAACCACAGGTGACGAATTTCCTGGAATCGGTAAAGCACAGGAAGCCATTTGCACTCAATGAATCGAATGGACACCGTTCCTGTACCATGATCAATATGGGTAAGATTGCCCTTCAACTTGGTAGGAACCTCAAGTTTGATCCCGTATTACAGGAATTTATTGGGGATGATGAAGCGAACCGGATGGTCAATCCTCCCATGCGTGCACCCTGGAATATTTAATACCAACTGATGAACATGAAAAAAGTTACCTTATTTATACTTGGATTTGCCTCCATTGTTACTGCAATCCAGGCTCAGCAATCCCTTAATGAAGCCTTATCAGGTTTTCCTTACCAGCAAAAAAATACTGTTGCTCAGACCCTCTCAAACATGAATGATTGGAAGAGCAGCTCTTGGAAACAATTCTATAAAATGCTGGATGATGATTCCATGCGCGCCAGTGCTTCATTTGCGCTGACTGCTTATGTTCATCAGGCTGCCACAAATCCAGCCTCATCTACCAGGGCGGCTGCCGTTCTCAAACAGGGAGTCAGTGTTGCCCAATCATTCCTTGCAAAGGATCTTGTTATAGAAATGATGGGATTACTCGGTGATGAAGCCAATGTTAAAGACCTGTCTAACTTGCTCAAAGACGAACAGTACAGTCCACGTGCAATGCGCTCGCTGGCAACAATCAAATCTCCAGCGGCAATTGCAGCACTTGAAAAAGCCTTGATTAAAGCATCTCCTTCGCTGGCTTCACAACTGAAATTGGCGCTTGAGTTTGCCCAAAAAACCGCCAACTCTCCCAAGACCGCAGAATGGGTCATTTTAAGACCCGCTAACCCAATAAATAAAGTACAACATTTACTGGATGTTCAGAACCAGATTGAAAAGGCAAGCAATCCGGTTGACAAGCGACAAGCCCTTCACCAGATGGAAAATATCAAGGGTGTCGCTGCTTTGCTGGTATGTGCAAAATACCTGAGTGATCCTGTCCTGCAAAAGCAGGCTGCCCTCATCATGGCCAGAAATGCCCTTGCTGATCCTTCAATCAGGGGAATAGCGCCTCGTGAAGCCCTGGAACAGGCTCTGCCGCTTATCAGTGGGGTCGACAGTGCGGTACTTGTCAAGACGCTTAAAAATTACCTGAAGGCTATCCCTTATGATAATGGATGGGTTCGTCTTTTTAATGGAAAGAACCTGAACGGATGGAAAGGCCTGGTTGGCAATCCCATTTCGCGTGCAAAAATGACTGAAGAAGAGTTACTGAAAGCACAATCAGCAGCCAATGCTGGTGCGGGTAACGACTGGGTGGTTGAAGAGGGTCTCCTGATCTTTACCGGTCACGGAGATAACCTGTGTACCGTAAAACAGTATGGTGATTTTGAAATGTTTGTCGACTGGAAAATTACTGCTAAAGGTGATGCGGGTATTTACCTGAGGGGGAGTCCACAGGTGCAAATCTGGGATACTTCCCGTCGTGAAGTAGGGGCGCAAGTGGGTTCAGGCGGCTTATACAATAACCAAAAGAACCCTTCAAAGCCGCTTCAGGTGGCCGATAATGCCATTGGTGAGTGGAATACTTTTCATATTATCATGAAGGGCGATAAGGTTACTGTATTCCTTAATGGAGTAAAAGTGACTGATGAAGCTATTCTGGAAAACTACTGGGACCGGAAACTTCCGATTTTCATCAGGGAACAGATTGAATTGCAGGCCCATGGTACCTATGTAGCTTACAGGAATATTTTCCTGAGAGAACTGGATCCTGTAGCCACCACGCCACTATCTGATGCAGAACAAAAAGAAGGGTTTGTATCCCTTTTTGATGGCAGCAACCTTGACAAATGGATTGGAAATAAAACCGGATATGCCCTGGAAGATGGCGTAATCGTTACGCATCCTGAATTGGGAGGTGGCAATATCTACACCGCAGAAGAGTTTGGTGATTTTGAATACAGGTTTGAATTTCAATTAACCCCGGGTGCAAACAATGGTCTGGGTATTCGTACACCTACAAAAGGTGACGCAGCCTATGTGGGGATGGAGTTGCAGATTCTGGACAATGAAGCGCCTGTTTATGCCAACCTTAAGCCCTATCAGTACCATGGATCAGTATATGGTGTTATCCCCTCCAGGCGTGGATTTCTGAAGCCCACAGGTGAATGGAATCAACAGCATGTAATCGCCAAAGGAAACCGCATTAAGGTTATGCTGAATGGTCAGGTAATTATGGATGGTGATATTCAGAAAGCCTCTGAAAATGGAACAGCAGATGGCAACAAGCATCCCGGTTTGCTCAATAAGCAAGGCCATATCGGATTCCTCGGCCATGGTGATGTCGTTCGATTCAGAAACATCCGTGTTAAAAGGCTTTGATCAGTGGTGTTCAAAGCCTTGGCAGACCGTAGTTAACTTTTATCTCTCAGTAATATGAAAAGTGTAATTTATCTCCTGATCCTTTCTTTAGTGGGCGTCCACTCAAATGCTCAGCCCTTGCAGGGTGCGTGGAAGCGAAATCTGGATACTGCTATTCAGACATTAACCATTGTTGACAATTACTTTTCAGTGGCAACTTTTCATGTACAGGATAAAAAGTTTATCAATACTTCTGGCGGAACAGCTCTGCAGGAAAATGGCGAGCTGAAAGGGAAAATAGAATTCAATACAGCCGATCGTTCTGCGGTGACAAAAAACTATGTACTTGCCTTTCAGCAGCAGGAAAATAAACTCATTTTCCCCTACAGCGGTATTGCGGTTGGATGGGAGCGGTTGGACGATGCTCAGCAGGGACTATCAGGAAACTGGAAAATCATTGGAAGGGAACAGGATGGGAAAATAGCTGAGATGAGACCCGGTGCACGTAAAACCATCAAAATTCTTTCTGGAACAAGATTTCAATGGGCCGCTATCAATTCAGAAACAGGAGATTTTTTTGGGACCGGTGGTGGTTTTTACACATTTGAAAACGGAAAATATACGGAGCATATAGAATTTTTCTCCAGAGATGCAACCAGAGTAGGGGCATCGCTTTCTTTCAACGGAGAGTTGAAGGAGGGAAACTGGCATCACTCCGGACTGAGTTCAAAAGGAGATAGAATATACGAAATCTGGAGCAGAAAATAAAATAAAAAGGTGCCATTGGTACCTTT
>CANHUF010000075.1 GCA_947463715.1 Sphingobacteriales bacterium | reverse complement strand
ACTGGAACTGTAAACTTATGTGTTATGTCATAAAAAACGGAGAAACTCCCCTCCTGGCCAGGAGGGGTGCCGAGACAAATGAACGAAGTGAGTTTGTTGAGGCGGGGTGGTGGAATCAAATTGTAATATCCACCACCCCGGCACCTGCCTTCGGCAGGCAAGCTCATTCGCCTGCACCTCGGGTGCAGCCGAATTCGTGCCACCCCTCCTGTCCAGGAGGGGATTTATTGAAGTTTTTACTGGTACAACACGTCAAGTACCAGTGAAGCCACTTCGCATATATTCCATCAGCGACCAGGCACTGACCATCGCCTTTTCAGAAGTCATTTCAGAATCTGCGAACCAGCACGTGCTGCAACTGCATCACCGGCTGCAAGCAGCTCCCTTCCCGGGTTTCATTGAATCGGTGCCTGCATACAGCAGCCTCACCGTTTATTTCAGCGCACAAACAAACAAAGAGGAGGTTACAACCCAGTTAAATAAACTCCTTACTGAATTTACTGAGGATGAGACCCTTGAAACAGGAGAAATGCGCAAACATATCGTTCCCGTCTGTTATGAGGGAGCGTACGGTGCTGATCTTCAGGTGGTTGCTTCAGCAACAGGACTCAGCATACAGGAGATTATTGAAATCCATACCGGTATGACTTTCAGGGTATTCATGATTGGCTTTGTGCCTGGCTTTGCTTACATGGGCATCCTTCCTCCGGAGCTGGAAATGCCCCGCAGGCAGTCGCCCCGGCTGGAAGTACCCGCTGGTAGTGTGGCCATTGCAGGCAGGCAGACCGGCATTTATCCGGCTGCGATACCCGGAGGATGGCACATCATTGGCAGAACGCCCTGGAGACTTTTTGATAAAAACGCCGAACCCTGCAGCCGGCTTTGCGCAGGCGACCTGGTGCAGTTTGAAGCCATCACCACCGAAGCATTTGAACAACTATCATGAGCATCACTATTGTAAAATCCGGTATCCAGTGCAGCATCCAGGACCTCGGACGGTGGGGTTACCAGCAATATGGTGTTCCGGTGGGAGGAGTGATGGATAGGGAATCAGCCATCACTGCAAACCGCCTCTGCGGCAATGTTGACGAAGAGGCGTTGCTGGAATGCACGCTCCATGGCACCGTCATCACCTGTGATGAAACAATCACCTTTGCCCTAACCGGCGGAGGTGCCAGGGCTACCGTAAATGGCTGTGGGTTGGATTACAACAGGCTCATCCGGATGGTGGCAGGATCTCAGTTGAAGCTGCATCCCGATCCGCAGGGCTGCAGGACCTACATCTCCATATCAGGGGGATTGCAGGTAACAACTGAACTCGGCAGTGCTGCTACTTACCTGCCTTCCGGTATTGGCGGTATAGCAGGGAAGAACCCTGAAGCCGGACAACAGATTCTGCTCAAAGATGCCTGCAGGATGCAGGAATGGGGGCGGGATATCGTGATCCGGGAGGATGGTTTCGGAGTGGGTAACTGGAGGGCGCAGGTGCAGCCATTGCCACATGTGAATGAAACTGTATTGATTGCATGTGAAAGCGGTCCTGAGTGGGACTGGTTTGACGCCGATAGTCAGCTACGTTTTTTTGAAACGCCCTTTACCATTTCCAACCATGCTAACCGCATGGGTTACCGGCTTGATGGAACATTGCTGCAGTTGAAAGAGAAAAGAGAACTCTTGTCTACGGCAGTCACTGCCGGTATTGTTCAGGTGACGAACGAAGGACATCCCATCATCCTCATGGCCGATGCCCAGACCATCGGCGGTTATCCCCGCATCGCCAGACTTACATCAAAAGCCATTTCCCTGTTGGCACAATGCAGACCCGGAGTAAAGGCAAGGTTTAGTATGAATGGATTTCTTTCCTAAACTGCATATTTCAAGAGCGGATCTACTGCCAGATCTTCATCAATCAGTGGCCAGTGAATGCCATATCCTGATGGTGAAATTTTAAAAATCATTCTTTGAACATCTGAAGCATTGAGTAGTTTTTGCGAAACTTTCTCCAATGGAGCCTTCACTTTTATTCCATCTACTTCCAGATAAATATTTTCATTATCGAAGTTTAATCCTTTTATGTCATGAATTATAACCATCGCCACTTATTTTAAATGTTTGTACCAGGCATCAATAATTGTATCAAAATGTTGATGAATGATTTTTTTTATTTCACGTTTGGATGCAGGATTCATGTTAAATGAAAATTCTTCTGATATTTCAATTTCCTCTTCGAGTAGCCAATATTTACACTCCATATCTGCCTTTTGTGCATGAACATGAATCGGTTCATTATTTTCATTTGAATAAAAATAAATCCGCCATCCAAAAATATATAAAATTGTAGGCATAAGTTATTCTTTACAACGAATGTCTTTGAACTACCTAAGCTTTACAACGTGTTTTAACCTACATTTCACGGGATTTTCATCCATAAACCTGATTTAAAATGTGAATTGGACATAAAAGGTTAATTTCATTGTATATAGTCTCTTAACCATCTGATCAACATATTGGATTAAAAAAACTTAGTGGCTTTATCGTATACATGCAAACGATATATAACAAAAGCCAGCATAGGTTCTATTCCCGTTATTTCGTGATTTTTACAATCATCATTTTTTTTGTTTCAGTTGTTTCTTCCTGTTTGTTCAATCAGGAAAAAACAGAAAAGGATATTGTGATCCAAAGAGCTGATAACAGTTTGGTTGGATCAGGTGCATGTAAGAATTGTCATGCTGATATCTATAAAATTTTTCTGTTGACAAGCCACAAAAGCACTTCAAAGCCTGCCAGCAAAGACAATATCATGGGCAGTTTTGAAGAAGGTAAAAATAATTATGCATACAACTATTTTGATGGTGTGGTGATGAGGGATCTTGATTCAGGATTTTATCAGGTTAGTTATATAAACAGGGCTTTTGTGCAAGCATATCGTTTTGATATGGTGATTGGTTCAGGTACGAGGGGACAAACTTATTTATACTGGAAAAATAATCAACTGTTTCAGTTACCGATATCGTACTATACACAGGCAGACTCCTGGTCGAATAGTCCGGGTTACTCTGATTACATTGCCAACTTTGGAAGATCAATTAACAGCGCATGTTTGGGTTGCCACAGCAGTTATGTGGACATTCTTTCAAACCATATACAACAAGCACAGCAATTTGATAAGGATAGAATTGTATTTGGTGTTAACTGCGAAAAATGTCATGGTGCCGGTGGTAATCACGTTGATCATTTTACATTACATCCGGGTGCTACAAGAGAGAATTTTATAGTGAATGCGAATAATCTTTCCCAACACCAGCAACTGGATGCCTGTGCCATTTGCCACTCCAGCAGTTCTGCAGATTTTAAGCCAGCGTTGGATTTTGAAACCGGAGACACCTTGATACATAATACTTCCAAAACAAATCTGCAGGCAAAAGTAGATGTTCATGGTAACCAGTATGGCTTACTTGCAGAAAGCGCATGTTTTATCAATGCTTCAATGATGACATGCACTACCTGCCATAATCCACACGAAGAACAAAGCGGCAATGTCAGCCTGTTTTCTCAAAAATGCATGCAATGCCATTCCGTGGAAAAAAATAATTTCTGCACACTCTCAGAAAAAGTTGGCATTGCAACACTGCAGGAAAATTGTATCGATTGCCACATGCCCAAAAAAGAATCTCAGATACTGAATGTAAAACTAAATAAAGAACATGAAAACAGTCCTGCTGTAATCCGTTCTCATTTAATTGCTGTTTATCCCGAAACACCCATTAAGATTTCACAAATCTATGTAAGAGAGCGCTCTTGAGTATTGATTGGCAGATTACAACATTGATTTCACTGTATTTTCATCGAAACCTCGTGCCTCGTGCCTTGTGCCTCATACCTTGCCTCCGGCAGGCAAGCCTACCAGAGGTAGGTAAACTCGTGCCTATTCCATCTCCCTGATATACTTCGCGCGCTCCCTGGAATCAGGATGGGTGCTGAGCCAACTGAGCTCCTTTGGTATCCCTGCTTCTTCCTTCCCCAACCGGTCAAGGAAATTGGCAAAATCATTCCGGTCAATCCCCGCCTGCTTCAAATATTTCACAGCCTGCACATCGGCATCTTTCTCGAGCTTGCGGTCATACGCAGAGGATGACAACATCCCTATCACCTCCTTGATGGCATCTCCTCCCAATTCTCCTGTAGTAATCGAAATCAACACACTGAGCCCTACCTCCTTGCCAAGCTTCTTCATCACATGCGCTAATTCCATGTGCGCTAACTCATGTCCCAACACTCCGGCCAACTCGCCGTCATTCTTTACATTTTTGAGCAAGCCACTGTACACCACCATGTGGTAATCAGGCAGGGCAAAGGCATTGACTTCCCCATTCTCTACAAGGTGGAGTTTGACGCGTTTCTGGTCAATCTGATTGGCAGCACAAAGTCGGCGAATAATGGCATCCACGCGCTTATAGGTAGAATCTTTTGGCAGCTCATCCAGGCCCTGCTGGCTCCATATCAAATCACCCAGCTTCTGCTCTACCTTCTCTGTAGCCCTGTCTATCCGCAACAACCGGATCCAGTCCATACGGGTCAGCAGATAAACCCCGCCGGCAAGTACAAGCAACAAAATCAATCCCTGAAAAACTATCTTTCTCATACTATGGTTTGCAAATGATATCAGTTAAGGGTCCGTAAAACCACCAGCTTATATGCACGCCTTTGCGGGTGCGTATAGCAGCCCTGATGGTCATGATGAACTCAAGCAGGTTGAACAAGACCACAAGCACAAGGTATGCTACATAAATGTTGGTAATGCCTTCGCCCTTGTTCAGGATAATGGTTACAGTCCACCAGAACGCAACACTGTTGAGGCAAAACAGACTGAACTGGGATAACAACGCTTGTGTGCAGTGCCACCGCACGAAATAAGTCGATTTCCTGTTGGCAATGAAAAAAAACAAGGTGGCCAAAAGGTTAATAATGGGCAACGGCAGTCCTACCATCACCACGAGTAATGACATGATGTAACTGTTGGAAGCTTTCTCCAGTTCGTACTCGGCAGGGGTATAAAAAAATGGATTCATTTCAGACGCCTTTGACAATATTCCAGATCCAGTTGGCAACCACCAGCAACAGTCCCGGCCATAAGATGACAGGCTTCAGCACCATTTGCTCTGCCTGCCTGTAAACGCGGTGCAGGGTGTCGCGCTTCATCAAAAGATCATACAACAACCACCAGGGCACTACCAGCAACATCACCAACAACAAATAACCCATGGGATTCCAGCTGAAGCCAGCCACCAAATCACCTTCCAGAATGGCTTTCATAGACCTTGTTGAACCGCAAGACGGACAGGGCAGGGTAGTAACCTTCTTGAATACACATACAGGACCGACATGTGTTTCGAAGCGGCGATCAATATTCAGCGTCATCCACACATAACCGGCCACGCAAAAAAGGGCCAGCAATCCATACAGATTCCTCCTGCGTTCCAGCATCAATACAAAACCTGCTGTAGTTTAAAGAAGTTTTTCTCCCTGGTGGCTCCCATAATCAGGAACCAGTCAACCAATGCCCAGATGCCCAGTCCACCGCAGGTAAGCAACTTGCCAATACCCAGCCCTGTATCACCTATCAGGAACCTGTCAATACCTAAAGTACCTGCCAGAATCGATACGATAATGCTGGTTGTAGGATCATAAAATGAAATACTCTGCACAATGACCCACTTGGAATCATCCAACGCCAGCAACTGCTCCCTGAGCTGCATGAGGTGGTGGCTTTCAAAAAATTTGGCATTCGCCAACATGAACATATCTACTTTAGCTGAATCCATCTGTACTATTTTACTATTAACTACTCTACTATTCCACTATTAACTGTTGAAAGAATTTAGTTGAGAGTTGAAATTGTAGACCAAAAAAGTATTTTTTCTCCTGCCTTCCGCAGGCAGGCTCAACTTACGTCTCTCAACTTAATTCTCTCAACTTGCCTTTCTCCCTCGTGCCTTTCGCCCTTCTCCCTCCTCACACCCTACTCAACTTCACCGGCGTTGTCCTGTTGGCATTCCACTGGCACACATAGATACTCTCATCTTCATCAATACAAACATCATGTCCGTGGCGGAACACCTTGGTCTCATGTTGCAAGGTAGGCTGCAGGATGCCGTTCTTGTACACAGGCGCATTACCACCGGGGCTCGCCAACACTTTATAATTAGTATCAATGATCGTCAGGAAACCGCTGCCATCCTGCTTTTTGCCTTCGGCGTCTTTCGACCAGCACACACCGGCAAACAGGTGTTGTCCGTGTATCACGGGGCGGCACACAAACATGCCCGGGGTATCGATGCGGCGGATGAATTTACCATCGAGGGTAAAGACCTTGAAGCAGCACTCCTCACGGGAAGTGCATATCAGAACGGGATTGTTTTTGTTCCTGTCGTCTACCACCACACCATGTGCACAAATGAGGTTATGCTCTTTGTTCTCATTGTTTCGTCCGCCAAACTTCCGGATAAATTTACCGCGACTGTCGAACTGAAGGATATAATCTGATCCGTAACCATCAGCTACATAAATGTCACCATTGGGTGCCACGGCTGTTTCGGTGGGATGATAGGCTTCCTCAAACTTATAAGCACCAACGGTATGTGGCTGTGCAAGGGAAAAGATGATGCGTCCCTTGATATCTGTCTTCACCACATTGCCATGCTGTGATTTTGATTTTCCGGAGAGGTCCTTGTAAAATCCATTGTCCACAATCAGCAGAAAATCTTCATCACCTTCCTTACTGAGGGTGAGTCCGTGACCGGATGGAAAAGATGTGCCCCAGGAATCCAGGAGTTGACCGGATTTGTCAAACACCAGGATATTGTTGTGGGTATCATCACCAATCATGAAGAGGCGTCCCTTGCTATCCTGCACCATCTCGTGGCAGTTGATAACCGGATGGGTACTGGCACTGATCTTGGCCCAACCCTTGTCTACCGCATAGGTAAAGCCGTTATGGCCAATAACCTGCTCAGCAGGCTGGGTGTTCGGGTTGCCGATGGAAAAGGCAAATGCATTGCTGGCAACCAGTCCCGCAGACGCTGCTGCGGATGTACGGATGAAAGTTCTCCTGTTTTTCATGGCATGAATATAGACAAAAAATCAAATCATTTTGAATTACATTTGATCATGCCTGTTGCAACAGATCTCAACTGCGATATGGGAGAAGGGTTTCCCTCCGATGCAGCCATCATGCCCTTTATCAGCTCTGCCAATATCGCCTGCGGTGCACATGCAGGCAACCCCGAAACCATGCGGCAAACTGTTGATCTGGCTTTACAGCATGGTGTGGCCATTGGTGCCCATCCGGGCTATGCGGATCCTGAAAATTTTGGAAGAAAAGACCTGAACCTGAGCACCTCCGAAATCACCAATCTGGTAGCCGAACAAATCAGACTTTTACAAGAAATATGCGAAACAGCTGGAACAACACTGCACCACGTCAAACCCCACGGCGCACTGTATAACCTGGCAGCGCGCGACCGTTCAGTTGCTGATGCAATTGCTCGTGCAGTTCAGGAAACCAATCCGGATCTTCTTTTATATGGACTATCCGGCAGCTGTTCGGCAGAAAGCGCCACAGCACATGGCATCCGGTTTGTTCATGAAGTATTTGCAGACCGCACGTACACCCAAGAGGGCAGACTCACCCCGCGTGCTGATCCACAAGCTTTGGTAGTCTCAACAGAAGCAGCAATGGAACAGGTGCTGAACATGGTGCTGGTAGGAAAAGTCATGTCTACCTGCAATCAATCCATACACATCAAAGCAGATACCATCTGTATCCACGGTGATGGCCAGCACGCAGCAACTTTTGCAAGGCATATTTATCACATGCTGCATGAAAACGGAATCACCATCAAATCACCCGCATGAAGGCTGAAAAACTCAAAAAGATATTCAAATCCCCCATCATTGCCGCCGCCTTTCTGATGGCAACCTCGGCAATTGGTCCGGGCTTCCTCACCCAAACTGCAGTCTTCACCAGCCAGCTGCTGGCCAGCTTTGGATTCGTTATCCTCATCTCCATCATCCTCGATATCGGCGCTCAGCTGAATATCTGGAAAGTGCTGGCTGCATCCGGAATGCGTGCCCAGGAACTGGCCAACAAGGTAATTCCCGGTGCAGGGTTTGTGCTGAGCGGACTAATACTGGTGGGCGGACTGGCCTTCAACACCGGAAATCTTGGAGGGGCCGGACTCGGACTGAATGTACTGACGGGGTGGAGTGCAGAGACCGGAGCTATCATCAGTGCAGCCATTGCCATGTTCATTTTCTTACGTAAAGACTCGATGAGGTGGATGGATGTATTCACTAAAGTGCTGGGGATACTGATGATTGTGCTGACTGTTTACGTGGTTGTGGTAGCTGAACCACCCTGGGGTGAAGCGTTGCAAAAATCAGTTGTTCCGGATAAGATCGAACTGCTTGCCATCATCACCCTGGTGGGTGGTACTGTTGGCGGTTACATCAGTTTTGCCGGCGCTCACCGGTTGATTGATGCAGGGATGACAGGCCCTGATCATTCAAAAGCTGTCGGGAAATCTGCCGTTACCGCTATCCTCCTGGCCTCTGTGATGCGCATCCTGCTTTTTCTGGCAGCCCTGGGTGTGGTTACAAAAGGACTAGGCCTTGATGCGGGAAACCCTGCCGCATCAGTTTTTCAGCTTGCAGCAGGCAGAATAGGTTACCTGCTCTTCGGTATCGTGATGTGGAGCGCAGCCATCACTTCGGTAGTTGGTTCAGCCTACACCACCATTTCCTTTTTCAGATCGCTGCACCCTGTTTTTGAAAATAAAGAAAAGACAATGCTGGTAAACTTTGTAGGTGTTGCGCTGCTGATCTTTCTGGTGGTTGGCAAACCGGTGAAAACTCTGGTGGTGGTAGGTGCACTGAACGGATTCATTCTGCCGGTGGCACTGATGCTGATTCTGCTGGCAGCTGGCAATAAAAAAATAACAGGGGATTACAAGCATCCCCTGTGGTTGAAAATATTCGGCATAGCTGTAATTGCATTCACACTTTACCTCAGCGTGAAAACAGCATTTACTGTTTTTTATTGAGCAATTCCTTCACGAGTTTTTTAAGTTCATCGATCTGCTGCTGTTGCGTCTGAATCTGCTGTTGCTGTTCCTGCAGTGCTTTGGTGAGTACAGGAATGATAGAGATATAATTCACCTTGAATATTTTTTCAGTATCCCGTGCTTCCATAACCACATCAGGAAGGATAGGCATCAGTTCCTGTGCAATGAAACCGTTTTCACGGATCGTATACTCTGTTGCAGATAGCGTGGTCTTTTTCAGATAAGACACCGGATTCAACTTCATCACAGTAGCTAAACCTCCTTTTATCGGCGTGATATCCTTTTTCAGCCTCGCGTCAGAAGCAATACCCGGAGGAGTAGCTACAGCTGCTGCAACAAATGCGGTTGTTGCAAGCTGTGTAGAATTGGTTCCGGGAGCAGCTGTAGGAGCTGTAGGAACACCAGTAAATACAGGCGAAATAAGAGGTGCTTTTAAACCCAAAGAAACCTGAGTAGCATTAGATAATAAGTCCAATGCAGATTGCGTAGCACTGGATATAGGCTTTGATAAATCACTAGT
>CANHUF010000074.1 GCA_947463715.1 Sphingobacteriales bacterium | reverse complement strand
CCTTCATGGATTAAATATACCGCAGCACTTATATCCATCATTTTTCATCCTCTTTTTGTAGGGGTGATGATGGCAGCATACCTGATTTATGGCCATCCTGATTATTTTACCGGATTTTATGCGCAGGAAAAAATGATGAAAATGCTGGCGGTCATCAATAACAATGTTTTTTTCCCCTTGCTTGTGGTGGTATTGTTGAAGGCACTTGGATTTTCAGATTCTGTCTTACTTAAAACCCAGAAAGAAAGGATTGTACCTTATATAGCCAGTATAACCTTTTTTTTCTGGACCTACCATGTGTTCAAAAATCAGCCTGAAACCCCACGGGTACTTGTAAATATGTGCAGGGGGATGTTTTTCACCTCTGCTGCGGCTTTGCTTTTGAATAATTATTTTAAGATCAGCATGCACGGAATGGGAGTTGGCGGGGCTGCTGGTCTTATGTTGTTCACGGTGATTGATGGGTCATTGCACAGTGGATTACCGTTGATCCTGACTTTTTTAGGTTCAGGAGCTGTACTTTCTGCAAGAAAAGTGGTTTCAGATCACAATTGGTTTGAGCTTATTACTGGGTTTATACTGGGTATGATTTCACAATTGATTCCACTTTGGTTTTAAAAAAAGAGACCCAGTCTGAAAAGACCGGGTCGGATTAACCATTCTAAGATCCCATTTAACCATTTATCATTTTAGAGTTATTCAGGTATTGCTGATCGGGGTAAAAGATAAAAAGACAGTTACCACCTTTTATTTTTTCAATAACCTGTTTATTGAGTTGTTGAGGAAGGGCAGGGCAACCAAAGCTTCTGCCAAGTCGATGCCCCGAGTACAATACATTTTCATTGGCATAAGCGGCACCATGCATAACGATAGCCCTGTCTTTTGCCTTGTCATTAAATCCTTTTTCCATACCGTTCAGGATCATGGAATATCCATTTGAACCACTGTAGGTGCCCCCGGTAACATAAAAGCCAAGACTGCTTTTGTGTGAGTTCGGTTGGTTTGAAAAATGCTGTGCATATTCATCACCGCTATTCCTTCCATGTGCTACAACGCTGTTAAAAAGTAGCCTGCCTGATTTAAGGTCAACTACATGCATCCTTTTTTCCCTTGAAGATTTAGAGAAATCGATTATTGTTAAGATACTATCCTGACTTAGTTTTCCCTGGGCTTGCAACTTGTCAAACCCGGAAAAAGCAATTTCAAAAACCTGTTGGGATAATTGTGAACCTGATGCTGTAATACTTGAATAAATTGAATGAATGAAATCTGCTTTTTTGTCACTTAAATCCGGCCTTTCCATTGAACTACCGGCTGATAAAATCCTGTGTTCAGGATTTTTTTCCCTGAAAGACAGGGTAAGCGCGATTGTGATGAGCAGGAAAATCCCTGCAAGAGACATTTTCATTGGATAGGATTTGGATAACATTGAAACGGATTTAGGGTGAAAATATTGTTATGGACGCGGAATTCAGTAAAAGCACCTATTTCCTGCCTGCGCGAAGTTCCAACCTTTTAATGGCTAATACGTTAAACGTTATGTGAAACATTTTACCATTTCTGATTTGAAGGCCTGGGATAGGTTCAAAAGAGCCAATTTTGTGAATTCATTAAGTGGATTCAGGCCTGTTAGCCTGATAGCTTCAATCAATGAGATGGGTGTAAGTAACCTAGGCGTATTCAGCAATATCGTTCACCTGGGCGCAGATCCGGCTCTCATCGCCTTCATCAACAGGCCCAGGGAAGCGGCCCCACATACGATCCAAAACATCGAAGTCAGGGGCAAGTACACCATCAATCATATCCACCCTGCTTTTGTTGAAAAGGCCCATCAGTGCAGTGCCAAATACCCTGATGGCGTGAATGAATTTCATGAAGTAGGTCTCACTCCTGATTACAAGGATGATTTCAATATTCCGTATGTTGCAGAAAGCATGGTGCAGATGGGCATGGAACTTTCTGAAATTATCCCAATGCAAAATGGCACCTTTCTGGTAGTAGGCAGCCTTGTACATGCATATGTGAATGAAGCTGCCCTTGGGGGAGACGGGTTCATCAACCTTGCTAAAACAAGTTCTATGGTGAGTTTAGGTTTGGATGCTTATTATGAGGTTAATCCATTCCAACGTTTCACCTATGCCAAGCCTGATAAAGAATCAGGTATCATTCCATTCTAACGTTCTGCTTTGTAGTCAACTACAAACACCTTATCCATGTGTGGACCCAGAATTTTTTGAAACGCCATATGGGCAGGATGTTTTTGATAGATAACATCCCGGTCATGCTTATTGTCGAATGTCAGGATGAAACAATGGGTAAATCCCTGGTGCCAGTTTTCCGGACTGTCATTTAGTCCCCATTCCAATTGTTTGATGACGGGTATCTTATCCTTAAGTCCTGTAAACGACTGAACAACAGAATCGATGGATTTTTGTGAACTGGATTCTTTGAATTTGAAGATGACAACATGCTGCAATGGCCCCTCTTTAGACTTTTCCTGGGCATTTAAGCATTGAAATCCGAAGACAAGGAGTAATATGACTATTTTTTTCATGGCGAGGTTATTTAAAGTTAGATTTAAGTTCAAAGCATATCAATTGGGTCATCGACAATTCTGAAATTTTCATTGAGGTTATTCAACACATTCAGGTCCATTTCTGATAGCTCAAAATTGAATATGCCGAAATTCTCCCTGATTCTGTCGGGATTTTCAGATTTGGGAATGGTGGAAAGTCCCTGCTGAACCGCCCACCGAAGGATAATTTGTGCAGGAGTTCTGCTGTATTGCTGGGCAATTTGAACAATTGCAGGGTGATTGTGCTTCTGACCCCTCATCAAAGGGGTATAGCATTGCAGACAGATCTGGTTTTTCCGGCAGTAGTCTAGTTCTTCGCTGAGGTAGAGAAAAGGGCTGAATTCAATCTGGTTGACGGCCGGAATGATACTGGCATAGTTTTTTAACTCATGAAGAAATGGAAGCAGATAATTGCCCGTTCCAATGGCACCAACCAATTCATCAGCATATAATTTTTCCAGTGCTTTCCAGGTTTCTTCACGTTGTCCTTTGATAGGCCAGTGAATCAGGAGCAGGTCAACCTTTTCTATGCCAAGGTCTTTCAGGCTCTGTTCATAAGAACGAAGTGTTGCTTCATATCCCTGATTACAGTTGTCGATTTTAGTGGTAATGAATATTTCTTCCCTGGGAACACCACTTCTGCGAATGCCTTCACCCACCTCTTTTTCATTGGCATACATCTGAGCGCCATCTATCAGCCGGTAACCGGTTTCCAATGCAATTTTGACTGCATTGATCGCCACTTCTCCGAACATGTTATACGTGCCTAATCCCAGCAATGGCATGGGCTTGCCATTGTTGAGCGTGGTATAAAGCTGATTTTCCTTATTAGCTACCATGATGACAGTCCAAGTAATTTTTCACCAAGCGCACTGAGGCTGGCGGTATTGTATTTTGTCTTTTCCCAGTTTCTTGGGTCGCCGGGGAAGGCATATCCCTCTGGAGCGATCCTGTCGCGCCAGGAATTGATGCGCCATTGACGCTGGGATTCATCGTTTTCCTGCACCGGCATCATGGAGACGTACTGCGCAATCCTTACTTTATCACCGGAGAGATTGGGTCTGATGCCATGCGGCAGCAGGCTGTTGAATATCAGGAGATCTCCTGCTTCCAGTTTAACTTTCACCAGTTTATCCTCAAAGCCTTTTATATCCGGCTGGAAATGGTTTCTGTCTTCAGGCTGGGTCAGCTTCCAGGTATCATAATCACGCATCAGCTGTGGAATACATTGAAATCCACCCATGTTTTCATCCGTCTGATCAGCCAGGGCAAGCACTCCCTGAACATTCTGTGGTTTTGTGTCCGGGTCATAGTCCCAGTGAATGAAACCCCTGAACTCAAAGCCCTCACGCATAGGGAAATTCAGGTTGGCACGGTCTATGGTCACCCAGAGTTTCTCAGTGCCCCAAACATCTGTGAAAGCATCATGCAGCCTGGGCATCTGGCGGTTGTCCCATAAGAGTTGGTGATTATACACTTCAACCATCCCACTGTTCGTCAGTTCCTTCATCCGCATTTCAGCCCTGGGAGGCGCATACCAGGTATTTTTATCATTCGGATCCTTTTCCTCAAACTCCCAGAGGAATGCTGCAGTTTTCAGTGCCTGCTCCCTTGGAACAGCCTGTTTGATGACAACATATCCGTTGTGTATCCAGAATTGCCAGTCGTCCTCACTCAGTACTTTCAATGGTTGTCCGTTTGATCGGTCGTTGAGTTTAAGTTGACTGCTCGTGGCAGTAGAAGGATTGCCCGGAATGTCTTTGTGGTTTTGATTGGCCATGGTAGGCTGCATCGTTGGCTGCATGGTATGTTGCATCGCTGTAAAAATTTATACTGTGAAGTAATCTGCTGTAAAATTAGGTGCCGGGAGAACCGCTAAATGAACCAAAATTGACAATTATTTGTACGATATTGATATTTTTTGTATATTCCTGTATGTACAGTGTCAATAAAGGGCAATATGTTCAGGCGCTTGAAAAAATTGCACCGGATGAGAACAGCTCATTTCATTTGATGGTCAATCCCAGGTTGCATGATTTCTTTTTCTGGCATTTTCATCCGGAGATTGAGCTGGTTTTCATCAGCGGAGCGGATGGAACCCGGCATGTAGGGGATCATATTTCATCCTTCGGTGGCAGTGATCTGGTTATGATCGGATCATATATTCCACACCTGAATTTTGATTACGGCATTCAAACACACTATGAAAAAACAGTACTCCATTTGCAGGAGGATTTTTTATCGGATATACTCGAGCGCACTCCTGAAATGCATGAGATAAGAAAGTTGTTCAGGATGGCTGCTCATGGCATTGCTTTTGGAGAAAATGTAAGGATGGAAGTGGGGAATCGATTGAAAAACCTACATCAGCTTTCAGGATTCCCCCAGTTTTTGGAAGTTTTGCATATTCTTCATCTGCTTGCAGTGACAGAAGACAGGCAGCTGCTTCACGAAATTCCCTATCAGAACAGGTTGCACAGGAAAGAGCAGGAAAGGCTCAGGCGTATATATGACCTGATAGATAGCAAGTATCAGGAGCATGTCAGTATAGATGAAGCAGCAGCGGCTGCTAGCATGGGTCGTGAGGCTTTTTGTCGCTATTTCAAAAAAATGACCAGGCTCACGTTTGTAGAATTTCTGAATCATTACAGAGTCAATCAATCAAAGCGCCTGCTCAGACAGGGCAAAACAATAACCGCCGCCGGTTATGGCAGCGGTTTTGAAAGTCTTTCCTATTTCAACCGTGTATTTAAAAAATACAGTGGAGAGTCGCCATCGGCATTCAGAAAACGCCTGGGTATGGAATGATTATTTTGCGTTTTTTACGAAACGGTTCAGCCAGTCATTTTGCTCCCACAACAAGTGCAGGAGATTTTCTTTTCCACGGTAGCCATGTGCCTCATAAGGCAGGTAAACGAGCCTCACGGATCCGCCATGTCCCTTGATGGCATTGTATAACCTTTCGCTGTTGATGGGGAAGGTTCCCGGGTTGTCATCTGCCTCACCATGAACAAGCAGGATGGGGGTTTTGATTTTGTTGGCATAACTGAACGGACTCATTTTATAATACAGTTCAGGAGCATCCCAATAAGTCCTTTCTTCAGCCTGAAATCCAAATGGCGTCAATGTTCTGTTGTATGCTCCGCTTCTGGCCAGTCCGGCTTTAAAGAGATCTGTATGAGCCAGCAAGTGAGCAGTCATGAATGCCCCGTAGCTGTGGCCACCTACTGCAACTCTTTTCGGGTCAGCTACCCCAAGATCTGCTATTGCCTTGATTGCTGCTTCGGCGTTGAGTTTGAGTTGTTCGATGAAAGTGTCGTTTGGTTTGGCGTTTTCATTTGCTGCTACTATGGGCATTTCTGCGTTATCCAGTACTGCAAACCCCTGTGTTACGTAAAATATCGGGGATCCCCAGCTGAGTGTGGTAAACCTGTCTTTACTACCCCTGATTTGTGCTGCATCCGCGGCACTGTTGTATTCCCTGGGATAAGCCCATATCAGCAATGGTAATGGTCCATCTTTTGATTTGTCATAACCTGCAGGCAGGTATAAATCACCCGTAAGATCAACCCCATCAGCTCTTTTGTATTTGACTTTTTCTTTAGATACACCCTGAAGGGCGGGGTAAGGATTTTGAAATGCCGTAATCTGCTGATCTGCCGTTTTAAGTTTCAGGTTTTTGATGAAGTAGTTTGGCACCTCTGTCTGGCTTTCCCTGCGGGATACAACAACCAGGTTTTCAGCATCCAGCACACTGCTTACAGCTTCATATGAGCCTTTGGACGCTCTCCATAGGATTGATTGCTTTCTTGTAGTAGGGTCGAATGAAGCCAAGAAGGGGAGGTCTCCGTCTGGTGATGACCCAACAGGGTTATTCATCAGCAGCTGGTTGTTACTGGTTAGCTGGATAACCGGACGTCCGTATGCCGAAGGGGTGGTAACCGGTGAGCCTGGATTGTTATAGGCATCGGTGGTATTCCTTTCGAAAAGCAGTTCAGTTGCACCAGTTGATGGATCGAGTTTACTGGCCCGCAGAAGTTGTTTTCCGGTTAATCCTTCATTTACCCAGGCAAAGTGATCATTGCCCCAGATGATATTCCGGAAACGCATCTTTGTTTTCACAAGAATGGAAGGTTCTGCATTAAAAGGGGCTGCCAAGCCGTAAACAGCATCATGGTATTCAACGGGACTTTTTATTTTTCCGCTGTCAAGCGGCATACACCAGGTAATTGTGGCCGCAGCATCATTTCTCCAGGCAAAGGCACGTGGGATATTCTGCACATTGTCATATCCACTTGGCGTGGTTTCACCAGAGGGTAGGTTAGCCAGGGTTTTGATGTTCTTGCCATTCAGGTCCATTATGTTTAAACGGCTGGCAAATGAGTAGGCAGTAACAAGATATGAGAAGGGTTTCTGAATGGTTTCGGTTAGCATGTATTTTTTATCCGGACTTACTTCAAATGAGGTGTAAATGGCGGGGCTGCCTATATTTGTTTCGATTCCTTTTACATTTCGGACCAGTTGTGAAGTGGTTAGAAAGGCGAAAGCCTCTTCATCATATGGCGAACGTATCAGATCCTGGTACGTGCGACTGGGAGCGGCTTTGCCCACACTTTCCTGGATCGAAGGGCCTACTGGGGTGATGGGGCGCTTCGGCATCATTGATGCAGGTTTAGGTGCAACTGTATACAACAAAGTCTCCTCACTGACCCAGGTCAGAACCGGTCCAAGTGTTGCATTCAAGGCAGTCTTGTTCACCTTGGCGGCAATTCCTTTGGCAACAGAGATTACATAGAGGTCAACGCGACTACCTGTGGTATGGGTAAAGGCGATCTGTTTTTCCTCCGGACTCCAGCTGATATTCGATGCAAGTAGATTTGCCGGAAGCTGAACAATGTTCGACTCTTTACCTGTCTTCAGGTTTTTCAATTTGAGTCCATTAATAAAATTTTGTCGGCTTGGTGAGAAGTTGTTCGGATTCAGCCGAAGCCCGGCTACCCTAACTTCAGGCTGACCGAGTTCTTCAACGCTGGGATAAGAGTTGCGCTCCATGATGAGCATCCACTCGCCTTTTTTGTCGATACTCACTGCAGGGGTAGGTTTTGCAAGCAGCAGATCTGATATAACTTTAGGCGGGGTCTGATAATTTTTAATTTCCTGGCTTTGAATTGTCAGGTTAAAGAGCAATGAGGTTAAAAAAAGAAGGTATCTCATACTGATGGTTTGGATAAAGTTAATGCAATTATTCACCTGTAAAGTTCCGTTTGCGTGAATAGTTTAGTTGTTGCCTCTTGGCTCATTTCATTATCTTCGCGGCACAAAACTGCTGAATATGTCACTACTTGTATTTGGAACCATGGCCTTCGATGCAATTGAAACTCCTTTTGGTAAAAGTGATCGCATCATTGGCGGAGCCGCAACATATATTGCACTCAGCGCTTCCAATTTTATTACGCCTATCAAGCAGATTTCTGTAGTGGGTGGTGATTTTCCGCAGGAAGAACTTGATCACCTCACCAGTCTGGGTGTTCATCTGGAAGGTGTACAGATCAAGAAAGACCAGAAGTCCTTTTTCTGGTCTGGACGTTATCATATGGATATGAACGAGCGCGATACGCTCGACACCCAGCTCAATGTACTGGCTGATTTCAATCCTGTGGTTCCGGATAGCTACCAGGATGCTGAGTTTGTTATGCTGGGCAATGGTGTGCCAGCCTTGCAGCACAGTGTGTTGAAGCAAATGAAAAATAAGCCCAGACTCGTGGTTATGGATACCATGAATTTCTGGATGGAGACGGCCATGTCTGACCTGGAGGCTCTTTTGAAGGATGTAGACGTTTTGCTGGTGAACGACAGTGAGGCGAGGCAGTTGAGTGCACAATTTTCACTGGTTCGCGCTGCAAAAGAAATCATGTCAATGGGTCCAAAGTATGTCGTTATCAAGAAAGGAGAGCATGGTGCACTTTTGTTTCATGGTGATCAGGTTTTTGTGGCACCTGCATTACCGCTTGAAGAGGTTTTTGATCCAACCGGCGCAGGAGATACATTTGCCGGAGGGTTTATCGGACACCTGGCACGCACCAAAGACATTTCTTTTGAAAATATGAAATCTGCCATCATCGTAGGATCAGCTATGGCTTCCTTCTGCGTGGAAAAATTTGGTACTGCACGTATGCGTGAGATCAGCAGAGAAGATATCCTCAACAGGATTCAGCAGTTTGTAGACCTTGTTAATTTCGATATTAACCTGGTCTGAATTTATTGAACTGCAATCATCTTTTTTATTTTCCTTGATTGTCCGTTTGCACTGAGGATATCTATCAGCAGTATGTAAACACCTTTTCTGACAATTTTATTACCGATGGTGCCATTCCAGTGCAGTATGCCTGAAGTGCCGCAAAGTGCATTGTTGATAATTTTTCCAAGTAGAACACCCTGCTGATTAAACAGGTTGCAGGTGAGCAGGTTGCCATTGCGGTTGAATCGGTAGTGAATACCCAATATGTCGTCTGTTCCGTTGTTATCCGGTGAAATGACTGCAGGAAGTATATTGATTTCAGAAGTGTTGATGTCAGCCGTTTTGTGCTGACTGTTTTGCCTTGTTGGGGTGCCGTAACCAGATGCTGAAGAGGCTGAATGCCAGTTATCGGGGTCATTTGTGGGATAAGACCAACTGATGCGTTCCAGAGAAACGCCTTCCCTGTTGTTAAGCAGCGGGAAATGCATCTGCTCATCATAGTTGAATGCGTCAATGGCAGTACCTTGTTTGGTCAGTACGCTTACATTACCCTTGTTGTCTGGCAAGGAAGGCATTGACAATGTTTTGATGATATGATAGTTATTTACCTGCCATTTTTTGGACAGATAAGCTGAATCGGCAGTGAAAACCAGGTGATCTCCTGGGAAAAAATTCCTGTCTTTTGTGCTTGCGGGGAATGCAGCGGTAGTAAGACCCGCATTGTTTTGTGTGGCCAACAGCAGGTTTTTTGCATTCAGCACTTTATTGGAAACGTTCACAAGCTCCACAAAGTCAGTTCCACCGGATTCCGGATTGAACAGCAGCTCATTGATCAGCACATCATTTTTTTCTGGTACAGTCAGCATACT
>CANHUF010000073.1 GCA_947463715.1 Sphingobacteriales bacterium | reverse complement strand
GAGGTCTTTTGAATGCGTCAGTACATAATTGATAAACTCCACATTATCACCAATAGCATCGCTGTCGAGCACATCAGAAAGGATATAGGGAAGATCAGACTGTGTAACCACTTCCTTTTTATCACCCAGCTCGATGATCCGCTGGGTAACTTTTTTGAGATCAGCATCAGACAACTCAATTCCCAGCTGAGCGAGGTTATTTTCGATGTTCGACTTACCGCTGGTTTTACCCAGGGCATAGGAGCGTTTCCTGCCGAATCTTTCCGGCATCAGGTCGTTGTAATACAGGTTGTTTTTCTTATCGCCATCTGCATGTATTCCGGCAGTCTGCGTAAATACATTTTCACCCACAACAGGTTTATTTACCGGTATGCGAAAACCTGAGAAGGTTTCTACCAACCGGCTGACCTGATAGAGGGATTCTTCTACTACACCTGTCTTGAGAGAAGGCATAAAATCATGTATCACCGCAACCGCACTGGCCAAGGGTGCATTACCTGCACGTTCTCCCATACCGTTCACTGTAAGGTGGATACCTTGAACACCAGCTTTTACTGCCTCCAGTACATTTGCCGTTCCAAGATCATAGTCGTTATGCCCATGGAAATCAAAATGAATGCCGGGATAGCGGGGGATGATTTGTCCAATGAAATCAGCTACTTCTTCCGGCTTGAGAATACCCAGTGTGTCGGGTAACATGATTCTTTTAACAGGTTGCGTTGCCAGGAAATCCAGGTACTGAAAAATATACTCCGGGGAGTTCCGCATGCCGTTACTCCAGTCTTCCAGGTAAACATTACATTCGATACCTTTCTTCTTTGCGAGCGAAAAAACTGCCGCTATTTCAGCAAAATGCTGTTCAGGTGTTTTCTTCAGCTGATGCTTCAGGTGATTGAGGGAACCCTTTGTAAGCAGGTTCATGACCTTTGCTCCGGCCTTCGTCATCCAGTCTATGGAAACCTCACCATCCACAAAGGTCAGGACTTCAATTTTCTTCAACAGTCCCTTTGATTTGGCCCACCGGGTGATTTTTTTGACGGCCTCAAATTCACCATCAGATACCCTGGCCGAAGCCACTTCAATCCTGTCTACTTTTACCTCTGTAAGCAGGATCTGGGCTATGGTAAGTTTCTCAGAGGCAGAAAAAGAAACACCACTGGTTTGTTCACCATCCCGCAGGGTGGTGTCCATGATCTCAATATAACGGGTTGATTTTGGCATGGGGTTAATGCGCCTGGACCATGGTCTAGTAGCGGCTGTTTTGTGCGAAGGTGGAGATCTCTTCTTTCATGGCCTGCAGGTAATCAATATCATCAAACCCGTTCGTCAGGTTGTGCTTTTTGTAGGAATTGATATCAAAAGACTCACTGTCTCCTGTAGATAGTATCGTAATTGTTTGCTTTGATAAATCAACTTCGAGCTGCGTCTGCGGATCAGCTTCAATGGCTTTGAAAATCCTGTCCAGAAAGTCTTCAGAAACCTGAACCGGCAGAATGCCGATATTCATGGAATTGTTCTTGAAGATATCCGCAAAAAAGCTGGAAACAACACAACGGAATCCATAGTCGTAGATTGCCCAGGCTGCATGTTCACGGCTGCTTCCGCTGCCGAAATTCTTTCCGCCAACCAGAATTTGTCCACTGTAAATGTCATTATTAAGCACGAAATCCTGCTTGGGTGTATCATCACCATTATAGCGCCAGTCGCGAAACAGGTTGTCTCCAAAGCCCTCACGCTTGGTTGCTTTCAGGAATCGAGCGGGGATAATCTGGTCGGTATCCACATTTTCAATGGGCAGAGGCACTGCCGAGCTGGTCAATACTGTAAATTTATCGTAAGCCATGGTTGTTTTTTTAAGCGATCAGGGTTCTTGGATCAGTAACGATGCCGGTAACTGCGGCTGCAGCAGCAACAAGTGGACTAGCAAGGAGTGTTCTGGCACCCGGACCCTGACGTCCTTCAAAGTTTCTGTTACTGGTGCTAACAGCATATTTTCCAGCAGGAATTTTGTCGTCATTCATAGCCAGACAAGCTGAGCAACCGGGCTGCCGGAGTTCAAACCCTGCCTCAATGAGAATATCATAAATACCTTCCTCCCTGATCTGTGCTTCCACCACATGAGAGCCAGGTACTATCCAGGCTGTTACATGGTCTGCTTTCTTTCTTCCCTTCACCACAGAGGCAAACGCCCTGAAATCCTCAATCCTGCCATTGGTACAACTGCCAATGAACACATAATCAATTTTCTTACCCAGCATGGGCTCACTTTCAGTGAATCCCATATACTGCAAAGACTTGGCAAAGCTGGCCTTGCCGGCATCTATATCGGCTGCCGTTGGTATCAGCTGAGAAATACCCATACCCATACCCGGATTGGTACCATAGGTAATCATGGGTTCAATATCTGCTCCGTCAAAATTATATTCCTTGTCAAATACTACACCCTCATCTGTTTTCAGCGTTTTCCAGTATTCAACTGCATCATCCCAGGCCTGACCTTTGGGAGCCTTTTCACGACCTTTGATGTAATTGAACGTGGTTTCGTCGGGAGCAATCATGCCACCCCTGGCACCCATTTCAATACTCATGTTGCAGACAGTCATGCGGCCTTCCATCGACATATTTTCGAAAACCGATCCGGCGTACTCAACAAAGTAACCTGTTGCTCCTGCGGCTGTAAGCTTAGAGATGATATAAAGCACAACATCTTTGGGGGTAACACCCTTGCTCATGTTGCCATTAACATTTATACGCATCTTCTTCGCTTTGGGCTGCATGATACATTGTGAAGAAAGTACCATCTCCACTTCAGAAGTTCCAATACCAAAAGCAATACATCCGAACGCACCATGCGTGGATGTATGGGAGTCTCCACAAACAATGGTCATGCCCGGCAGGGTTATCCCGTTTTCCGGACCAACCACATGCACAATACCATTTTTGGGATTGCCAAGACCCCAGTGGGAAATACCATAGCTGGAAGTATTTTCTTCAAGCGCTCTCAGCTGATTGGCAGACAAAGGATCAGCAACAGGCAGGTGCTGATTGATTGTTGGGGTATTGTGATCTGCAGTGGCAAAAGTACGGTCTGGAAACATGACACCCAGATTCCTGGTTTTGAGTCCGAGAAAGGCAACCGGACTGGTTACTTCATGGATGAAATGGCGGTCGATTAACAATACATCCGGACCATCCGCAATACTGCGCACAACGTGTGCATCCCAAACTTTATCAAATAGACTGGTAGGTTTACTGCTCATTTTTCAACTGTTGTTATAAAGGGTTGAATAATTTCAACGGGAATGCAAATTTCCGAAAAAATTGCCGAATTACGTGTTAATGTACGAGAAAAGTTGTTGTTTACTTAGACAACGTCAAAGCCACTTGCGTCGCCTGAACCAAAGATAGATGACCAGAAAAACAAGAAACATAAAAAATAGTATCGCCGGATACCCATATTTCCAGCGTAATTCAGGCATCCGGTCGAAATTCATACCGTATACCCCAACTATGAACGTCAGCGGCAGGAAATAGGCTGAAAAAATCGTCAGCACCTTCATAACCTCATTGGTTTTCTGGGCACTGTAAGACATATAGGTACTTACCAGGTTGATGGCATCTTCACTCAGCTGTTCATAAAACAGCTGCAGTTTAGCCTGGCTGTCGCGTATATCCTGGAGTTCACTTGATTTTTTCTGGCGGTGCTGCACGGCATTCACTACCTCTCCACTCAGCAATAACAACCTCCGGCATAATCCTGTCCGCCTTTTCAACATATACAGATTTTCTATCGACTCCCTGGCTGTTTTGCGGATAAATAACCTTGTTTCAAATTCTTCAATCTGTGCATTCAGGTGGTCGGCAAAACTGGTATAACTGTGCTGAACCCTTGCAATGATCTTAAGCAAAAGTTGCTGAATATGTGTTACCCTGCCATGCTGAATAGACTGCTCACAAATCGTGATGAGGTCTTCCTGAGGGAGACGGTGAATGGTAACTATTACACTTTCGTTGTAAAAAATAGCAATTTTCGTAGTGAGAGAATGAATGGTAGTTCCAAGCTCTCCATCCTCCAAAACCTTGCGCAGGATGATGAAATTAAAGTCGTCTCCCTCTTCAAATTTAGGCAGGTGATCAGGCTCCAGACAATCTCTCAGGTTATGGTTGTTGAGATTGTACTTTTCACTTACAGACATAAGCTCTTCAATGGTTGGAGCAGTGATGTCCAGCCACTTGAACTGACCTTGAGGCGCGTTAATTTCTTTGAGGGTCAAACTTGGGGTTAACAGGTTTCAATTTACTGCACCACCATGATGCAGTTTCAATCAAAACGTAATTTATGCTAATTTAACCTGAAAGATTAAATACTAACTACACTGTTGCTTCCGCCAAAGACGTTGGGTACTTCCGTATCAGCTTCCGGATCGTTTACCCAGGTTGCATTATCAACCAGGTATTTGAATTCATGACTTGAATCTTTCGGCAGATTTACTTCTGCACTGAAGCTGCCATCCTTTTTCTTAGCCATAATAACCGCATTTTCCCAATCACTATTCAAACCAAGAATCTCAACAGTTTCAGCCAATTCAGGCTTGAAACTGAACTTTACTTTACAATAATCCTTTGTTTTGTAATAGGTTTTCTGCAACATATATGTACGATTTACACGTTAATACGGTTTTATCCTTCAGGTAACCCAAAACTGACAATATTTGAGGTTACCAAATCGTTATACTGAACGTTCTCAGCCCGCATACTCACTATCTTTGCACTATAACTCTTATACATGAAAAAAATCATTGCAGTTTTTTTATGCATTACCATGACAACCCTCTGCTTTGCGCAGGACGATCTGCTGAATGACCTGATGAAGGAACAGGATACCACAACCGAACTCTTACCCAAAAAAATGCTGTTAACCCAGCGCGTTTTCTGGGGTGAAAAAGGCTTGATGCGTCCCTTTTCGCCACTTACACCAACCAACCGTGAAAAGGAACTGAAACTGAGAAGGGGTATGCTGGTGGCACACCAGGTGCTGGGATTTGTAACCCTTGGTGGCATGGTGGGACAGGGAATTACAGGTACACAACTCTATAAAGGTTCAGGAAAGGTTGGAGACATCCATGAAGGGCTCGCCGTTGCAGTAAATACAACCTATTCTGCTACTGCTATCATGTCATTATTTACGCCTCCACCTTTGATTAACAGAGATAAAAAATTATCTGCCATCAGGCTGCACAAATGGCTTGCTGTTGTGCATATGGGTGGTATGATTGGTACCAATATACTTGCTCAATCCCTTGAAGATGCCCAGGGAGACCAGTATACCAGATTGAAAAAATGGCACCGTGCTGCAGCATTCACCACATTTGCCAGCTATGCAGCTGCCGTCATCACCATTAAATTTTAAACCATGCGTTTACTCTTTTTACTCTTATTGTCTCCTGGATTTCTGCTAGCACAAACCAAAAAGCCGGTGGACAGGAAAAAATCAACCATCACCTACAGCATGAATCACCTGTTGCATGCATGGGATGGCACTTCATCAGACCTCAACGGTGCCGTTCAACTCAAAGCAGATGGCAGCATCGAAAAAGTTGCTATCGTTTCAAAAGTGAGTGCGTTCGATTCCAAAAGCTCGAACCGCGATGCACACCTGCTGGAAGTAGTGGAAGCCATTAAGTTCCCCAACATCAGTTTTTACAGCACTTCCATCACTGCCGGCAAAGACGGCTCACTGGATGTGAAAGGGGTTTTACAGTTTCATGGTGTTAATAAAGAAACAACCTTTAAGGCAACCACAAAAAACATGAATGGTGCAACAGAGGTCACAGGTAATTTCATATTCCTCCTGGAGGATTTTAAAATCGAACGCCCTTCCTTCATGCTCAAGCCGGTTGACAATGAAGTAAAAGTAAAATTTGAGGTTTTTTACTAAATAGAATCACTCATCAATAACGGTATTCATGCCGTCTCGTTTAACAGGGACGGCTTTTTTATGCCATATTGATTTATATTTAAAGTATGGATAAAAGAACATTCATCAAATCTGCCGCGCTTACAGCAGCAGGCACCTCCTTCGGCATGGATGCTTTGGCTGCATTATTTGACAGCAGGAAATCAACCGACAGCATTTCACTCGCTCAGGATGAGGCTTTCTGGTCTTCCATTCGGTCTCAGTACCTGCTCAAACCAGACTATATCAACCTGGAGAACGGATACTATAATTTCATACCGGAACCGCTGCTGGAAAAATTTATCGGGCATGTGCGTCATGTGAACTACCACGGATCCTGGTATATGCGCAACAACGCTGTTGACAACAAAAAACGTGTTGTGGAGAAACTTTCGCAACTGGCAGGCTGTTCACCGGAAGAGCTCGCCATCACCCGCAACACCACCGAGTCAATGGATATTGTAATCACCGGAAAACACTGGCAGGCAGGTGATGAAACAATCATGGCAGAACAGGATTATGGTTCTATGATTGAAGCCATGAGGCATGTGGCAAACCGTTACGGCGTGGTCAACAAAATGGTGTCTGTCCCCAACCACCCGCAATCGGATGAGGAAATCGTTTCGCTCTATGAAAACGCCATCACACCAAAAACAAAACTGATTCTGGTATCACATATGATCAATATAACCGGACAAATACTACCCATCCGGAAAATATGTGATATGGCACACAGAAAAGGCGTGGAGGTTTTGGTGGATGGAGCCCATGCCATCGCACATTTTCAATTCAAAATTTCAGATCTGAATTGTGACTACTACGGAAGTTCATTACACAAATGGCTGAGTACACCACTGGGTGCCGGTTTACTTTATGTTAACCAACAACGGATGCCCGAACTGTGGCCACTTATTGTTGGATGGGAAAAAGACCCTAAGAAGATTCTCCGCATCAGCCATACCGGTACGCATCCCGCCCATACAGACCTAACCATTGCCGATTCCATTGATTATTACAACATGATTGGGGCAGAACGAAAAGAAGCGCGGCTGCGGTTCCTGCAGCAGTACTGGACTTCCCGCGTCAGGAATACACGACGGATCATCGTTAATACCCCGCTAGATCCGGCAAGAAGCTGCGGTATCGCCAATGTGGGTATTGAAGGAATCAAACCGGGCGACCTGGCAAAAAGACTGCTCGAAGAACACAACATTTTTACTGTTGCGATCGATGGGGCCAATGTTTTTGGGTGCAGGATTACACCTAACGTTTATACTACAGTTGAAGAACTCGACAAATTTGTGAAAGCGCTGAAAACACTGGCAGCATGATAGGTACTTATAGTACTATAGTTAAAGAACTGAAATCATTGATTGATCCGGAAAAAGCTGCATTCCTTCCGCGTTTTTTCAAAACAGGAAAGGGTCAGTATGGTGAAGGTGACCTCTTCCATGGTGTTGTTGTGCCAGAACAGCGTGGTTTAGCTAAACGACACTTTGCTAACACGAACAAGGAAACAATCATAGAGCTGCTGGATAGCCCCTATCATGAGGAGAGGCTGACAGGACTTTTCATCCTGTGTTTCCACTTCAACAGCGCATTGCGAACAGGAACTGAAAAAGAATGGTTTGACCTTTATATCAACAAAATAGACAGGGTAAACAACTGGGATCTGGTAGATTCATCTGCACATATAATTATAGGGCAATACCTAGAAAAAAGAGACAGGAGCATCCTGTACCAGCTTGCCAAAAGCGCATCACTCTGGGAAAACAGGATAGCAGTTATCACCACCCTGCATTTCATCAGGAAAAATGACCTGAAAGACATCCTGCAACTGAGTGAAATCCTGCTCCATCACCCACATGACCTCATGCACAAGGCTATCGGCTGGATGCTGCGCGAGGGATGGAAAAGAGACCCACTGGCCATTGAAGAATTCCTGGACGAACATGCAGCAGTTATGCCCCGAACCATGCTGCGCTATGCGATTGAGAAGATGGAGGTTAAGAAACAAAAAAGCTATATGGACTTGAAGAAAATGAATAAAATCTGATTTTTTATCGATTTTATCTACTTTTACGTTCAAATACTTTTTATATGAAAACTTTGGTCAAATCAATCTTTAAGACCAATATCCTATTCCTACTTCTTATTTTATCTCTTTTCTTTTCACTTTCTTCTTGCGAAAAATCAAGTAAGCTCACAAATTCAACCACAAACAAAAAGGTTGACATTTATCTGAGCGATGCACCCTGGAATTTTAAAAATGTGTACATAGACATCCTGAAAGTGGAAGTAAAAGTGGATAGTGATTCATCAGACGTTGACGACGATGACAAAGATGACAAAGACGATGACGATGATGACCACAAACAAAAAAAGGATGATTATGGAGAATGGAAAGATATCGGATTTACAGCGCAACGTGTAGATGTACTGAAACTTCAGAATGGCGCTGAATTGCTGCTGGGAAGCACTACCATACCTACTGAAATAGAAAAAGTAAGGTTTACGTTGGGGCCCAATAGTGCAGTGGTTGACTCACTCGGAACAACTCATCCACTCACTGTCATGACCCGGGTACCTAACCTGCTTTACATCAAAATTGATGATGACCATTGTGATGACGATTCAACACGTAACCTTCAAAACATACGCATTGATTTTGTAGTAGATCAGTCTGTATTTTTTGAAAACGGCAAATATGTATTGCGTCCTTTCCTGAGGCCATTCGGTGAGATCAAATTTGGAGAACTGGAAGGAGAAATTAAGCCCGAAGGACTGAAGGCAAAAATTGCTTTATCCAATACTCAGGGTGATACCTATTCTGCCTACTCAGATAGTAAGGATGGAAAATTTAGAATCCGAGGTATCAAACCTGGTTCCTATACAGTAACTATTGAAGCCAGAGGCAAACAAACAGTTACACTAAAAGAGGTTGTCATAAGAAGTGGCAAACGCACTGAGCTTGATGATATCAGGTTAAAGAATTAATCATTGCTTTCATTTTATACGTGGTGCCATTCCAGGTTTTTGCCAGGGAATGGCACCACTTTTTCTGATATGCTCCATTAAAGCCTTCATCAGGAGTTTTCCTTCAGCTACAGACACAGCGGGAACAGGATTTCGCTCCAAAGGATCACTGTTCAGATCAACATATTGAAAAGATTCCTGGGGATGATTCTGAAAAATCTTATGACTGCCACTACGTGCAGCATAATACGCAAGTCCATTGTATCCACCACCTTCTCGCCTGACCCAGAAAATGGTGCTGTCTGCTCTCCTTGTTTCCTTACCCTGCCATGCATTCCGGAAACTGATTCCATCTAATCCTGAAGGTATTTTCGATCCTGCAATATCAAGCAGGGTTGGTAGCATATCCATGTGCAACATGACATCATGATTGACTTTCCCAGCAGGAATCTTGTCTTTCCAGAAAACAAACGCAGGCACCTGTATGCCCCCTTCAAAAAAATCTTGTTTGCCGCCGCGCAGCTGACCATTGCTTTGCGCATGGGGCAGAGACCCACCGTTATCTGACACAAAAAGAATCAAGGTATTTTCGAGTTGTTTGTTTTCCTCCATTTGTTGGAAAACACGTCCTACTTGTTCATCCAAGTGTTCCACAAGGGCTATGTTGCGCTGACGCTCCCCGCTTAAATCCGGAAACCGTTTCCGAACACTCTCGAGATTCGAAATAGGCGGCTGTATGGGGAAATGGGGAGCATTATAGGAGAGAAAGAGAAAAAAGGGCTCTGACTTTATCT
>CANHUF010000072.1 GCA_947463715.1 Sphingobacteriales bacterium | reverse complement strand
GACAGGTTTGATTCCATCATCCTAGCAGCTCCTGCTGTCTGGATATTGTGTTATCTCCTTTACCGTTGAATTGATACAGATGAGATAATAATCAATCTGGCCGGAATTGAAATCCAATTAGGGGTTCTCCCTTTTTGATTCAATGGTAGGCCTTTGTCTGGGCTCATTTTCAGCCGGACGATTTTGTCTTTGTTTTTCTCTTGGGGGCTGTCCCTGACCTTTATTACCCTGTGGTCTGTTTTCCCGTGACTTGTCACGATTTTCCCCACCTGGTCTGCCCTGTGTTTGTTTGGTATCCTGATTTTTTTCCCTTACTGGTTGTCTGGCCCCTGATTTTTGGACCTGATGGGTACTTTCAGCAGGTTTATCCCTTCCCTGTTGTGCGGGTTTATTGGGCTTGGAACTCGCACCTTTTCGCTTTTGTGCATTTCTTTCCAGTGAGCGAAGACTGATTTGGCCTACCACATCCACAAACTGCGGCTCCACTTCCTTGACCTTGCCTGGCGAAACAGTTACCTCAGCTGTTTCCAGCTCTTCAGGGCGCTGACCATTGTCGTTCATCGCCTTAATTCGCTTCACTGTCTCAATTGTTAGTGGGTACTGCTTGTTGCTGTCTGGCAGTGTGTACCACATCAGGTTCTTGAAAATATCTTTTTTGCTGAGGTGTGCATTCCCCTTTGCAGTCAGCAGCACATCCACATGGTCAGGAAAATGTTGCAGTGCATCAAGATATGTATCCAGTTCATAGTTTAAACAACATTTCAGCCTTCCACACTGTCCACTTAGTTTAGTCTGGTTGATACTCAGGTTCTGATAACGAGCCATGGTAGTTGTTACACTTTTGAACTCGTTCAGCCAAGTGCTGCAACAAAGTTCTCTTCCGCAACTTCCAATACCGCCTACTTTAGCAGACTCCTGCCTTGCGCCAATCTGCTTCATTTCAACTTTTACCTTGAATTCTGAAGCATAAATCTTGATGAGTTCCCGGAAGTCGACCCTGTCTTCTGCCGTATAGAAAAATGTAGCCTTTCTGCCGTCTGCCTGAAAGTCCACTTCACATATCTTCATCACCAATTTGAGCTGTTTCGCAACGGCACGGGACCTGGCAAGAGCCTCTTTTTCGCGAGACTTGTTCTCCTCCATTTTCTGGATGTCGACTTCAGTAGCCCTGCGCAATATTTTCTTGATGTCTGCACTGTCTTCCGGAATTCTTTTTTTCTTGAGCTGCATCCTGACGAGCTCGCCGCTGAGGTTGACCATGCCTACGTCAAAACCGCCAACGCCTTCAACGCTTACCATTTCACCTTTGCTAAAATGGTGTAAAGTAGTATTCTTGAAATATTCTTTTCTGCTGCCGTTATTGAAAGTTACCTCCACAATCCTGCAGGATATGGAAGGATCTGTAAATGGCAAATTAGCCAGCCAGTCGTGCACATTGAGCCTGTTGCAACCACCTGTACTGCAGCCTCCGTTGCTTTTGCAACCGCTTGGTTTACCATCTTTCGTGCCACATGAACTACATCCCATAATCTATATCAATGAACCAAAATTAAGGCTTTATCCCTTATTATGTGATAAATTTTGATGGTGAGGGCCATGAACAGTATTTTGGGGTTCGCATTTCGTTCAATGTAATAGACCGAGTCATTGAGTTCCTGGACTATGGCTTCAAGTTGTTCTGTAGCCGCAAGCCTGATAAGCCGAGACGCGAAATCAATTTCCTGTTCTGCTGCTTCCGGGGCTTGTGATGACGCAGACATCCTTACAGCGATTGACAAGAGGTGAATGAAGTAAATAAGGAATTGTTTTTGTTTCTCGCGTCCCAGTTTGCTGACTTGTTCAACCCATTGCACCTGGGCAGCAGGTCCATTTTTCAACATGGCATTAAGCCACTCTCGTAGCATTTCCTGCCAATCCTGATCTGCATGGTTTAACTGCTGGAACGCCTCTCGCAGGTTGCCATTGGCCATTGATGCAACAGAAACCGCCTTTGATTTGGGTACACCCTGCTCATCGATAAGCCATTGCTGCACTTCTTCATTGTTTAGCCTGTTTATCCTTACAAGTTGTGTTCTGGAAAGTATGGTTTGAAGAATCTTTGATTCATCTTCGGCAACAAAAATAAAAAGTGTTTTAGCAGGAGGCTCTTCAACAAGTTTGAGCAGTTTATTGCCTGAGTTGCCGAGGTATTCGGGCAGCCATTGTATCAGTATCTTATACCCGCTCTCAAAACTCTTCAGGTTAAGCTTTCTATTGATGTCTTCGCATTCGTGTGCCGTTATATTGCCCTGTTTATTTTCAGCGCCAAGACTCTGGAGCCAATCATACCCGTTTCCAAATGGTATCTGTGCAATAAAACTTCTCCATTCACCAATGAAATCGGTACAGACAGGTTTGTCCAGTCCGGCCTTTGTAATAGTAGGGTAAGAGAAGTGGATGTCTGGATGAATAAGTTTTGCTGCTCTCATGCAGGATGGGCATGTTCCACAGGAATCATCGAATAATGCAGTTGTTGATGGCAGTTCAGGTTCCCCGAACAGAGAAGCTGTTGTATCCGGTGATGGAATTTTATTTCTGTCGCATACTATGAGTTGGGCAAGCGCCATTGCCAGTTGCAGTGCACCGCTTCCTTCTTTACCAAGAAAGAGCAAGGCATGACTCAGCCTGTTTTGGTTAACAAGCGCTGCCAATTGCTGTTTGACAGCTTGCTGGCCTGGGATGGACTTGAATTGCATCCTGCAAAATTAGGGGAATGCAAAATCTTAGGTCAGGGCCAGTGATTTTAAATCAAAAAATAGCCCTTCTTTGCTCTCTTTTCAGGTAAAATAAAAGAATCCCCTCTTATTCAGGAGGGGATTCTTGCACAATTGATGTGAAAAAAACTATAATCTCTTAATTCAAAAGTTTTGTAATCTCTTCGCCCATGGGATTTACCTTGCTTGGGAATACACCAATCAATTTGCCTTTCTCATCCAGCAGAAACTTTGTGAAGTTCCATTTGATTTCAGCATCCATCACACCATTCTCTGCTTTTTGTGTCAACCATTTGAAGAGAGGGTGGGTGTCTTCTCCTTTTACTGAAACTTTTTCTGCCATGATAAAGCTGACACCGTAATTTTTCTGACAGAATTCTGCGATTTGTTCATTTGATCCGGGTTCCTGACCACCAAAATTATTGGCAGGGAATCCAACTATAACAAGTTTATCTTTGTATGCTTTGTGAAGCCTTTCCAGGTCTGCATATTGTGGCGTATAACCACATTTGGAAGCTGTGTTTACAATAAGAATTTTCTTTCCCTTGAAACTTGAAAAATCAATTTTTTCCCCTTCAATCGAAGAGACCTTGAATTTATGAATTGATGCTGGTCCTGCGGCAAAGAAGGCGAATGCAATAAGAAGAATCTTGGTCATTGTATTATTTTTTTAGTTGAGCGATTGATGTTGAATATTTGTCTGATTTCAAGAATGTGAAATTAATCAATTTCGAAAAGCGGACATCTATCTCAGTCATATTGTTACACAGAGAACAGCTAAATTTCCGTGATAACTTAGGATTAAACAATAAACCGCCTGATTTGTTCAACATCAATTGATATTCCCTTTATAATGTGAAAGCCAGACTACTGACTGAAACCTGTCCAATTCCGGCATCCAGGAGGGTTTGGATACATGCTTCAGTGGATGCGCCGGTTGTGATGACGTCGTCAACCAACAAGATGTTTTTCCCAAGCATCGCCGGATCTTTATTTACCCCAAAAACATCAGACACATTTTCCCATCTTTCAATCCTGCTTTTTTTGGTTTGCGTTGCAGTATGCGTACTTCTTTTTAAAAAGTTCTCATGGCATGGAATTCCTGTTGCTTTTGACATTCCCCTGCAAAGCAGAGACGCCTGGTTATATCCCCTGGATTTTTCCTTTTTGGGATGGAGTGGCATGGGTATCAGGTAATCAATTTTATGGCATGTTGTCAAACCTGCAAGTCTGTATCCCATAAGCTCTCCGAAAAACAAACCCAGTTCACGTTGGTTATCATATTTAATCCTGTGAATGGCTTTTTGGATGGGTGTTTCCTCCTGGTAGAAGAAAGTGCTGGTTGCAAAGGATGCTTTTACCCTGCCCCAAAATAGTTTTTCAACCGGGTTATCCCTGATTTTTTCAAATTCCGTGAAAGGCAGGTCTGTCATACACGCCACGCAGAAGAATTCATTTTCTTCAACTGATGATTGGTCGCATCCAAAACAAAGTCTTGGGAAAACAAGGTTACTTACTGCCTGTGAGCAATAGCTAACTGTCTTGATGATTTTTTCAGCGATAAACATGGGTCATTGAAAAATAGTTCTGTAAATCTCTTCCACAAGGGCAACGTCAATTGTTTTGATTCCTTTGTGCTGATCTCCTTTTCGGTTGTATTTACTGATAACGATGCTGTCGAATCCAAGTTTGGCTGCTTCTGAAATGCGTTGATCTATTCGGTTGACAGCCCGGATCTCACCGCTAAGACCTACTTCACCCGCAAAACAGATTTTTTGTGACAGGGGTATATCCTCATAAGAACTCAGTAGGGCAAAAACCATGGCCAGATCAATGGCAGGATCTTCAATTTTGAGTCCACCTGCAATATTCACAAACACATCTTTGCTTCCAAATTGAAATCCTCCTCTTTTCTCCAACACCGCAAGTAAAAGTTGCAGCCTGCGAAGGTCGAAACCGCTGGCAGTTCGCTGAGGAGTTCCATAAACAGAAGGTGTAACAAGGGCCTGGACTTCAATAAGCAGCGGGCGGAGACCTTCCATGGTTGCTCCAATAGCTATGCCACTCAATTGTTCTTCTTTTTGATTGATCAGGATATCTGACGGATTGGTGACTGGTTTCATGCCTGTGCCGGTCATCTCGTAAATACCCAGTTCTGCAGTTGATCCAAACCTGTTTTTGGTGGTTCGCAGGATTCGGTAAGCATAATGCTGGTCGCCTTCAAACTGTAAAACGGTATCCACCATGTGTTCCAGCAGTTTTGGTCCGGCTATACTGCCATCTTTGGTAATATGTCCGATTAGGAATACAGGTGTTTGTGTTTCCTTGGCAAAGCGTTGAAATTCGGCTGTGCATTCCCTTATCTGTGAGATTGTGCCGGGGGATGAATCGATGTAAGGCGATTGTAGAGTTTGAATGGAGTCGATGACTACCAGCTGAGGGTTTATTTTTTTTATTTCCTGGAAGATGACCTGTGTTGATGTTTCGGTGAGTAAATAGAATTCATCATGGGCCACGTTGATCCTGTTTGCCCGCATTTTGATTTGCTGTTCACTTTCTTCTCCGCTCACATAGAGGATTCTAAGCTCCTGCATCTGCAACGCATCCTGAAGGAATAGGGTAGATTTACCTATTCCGGGTTCACCGGCTACTAAAACGAGACTTCCTGCAACAATTCCACCCCCAAGTACCCGATTCAGCTCCTCATCCTTTGATACAATCCTGTCTTTTTCCTGTGATTCTACCTCATGAAGCACTACGCTTTTGCTTCCACTTCGGGTGTTCTCTTTCCAGTCCTCTTTTTGTTTGCCGATTTCCTTGTGAATGATCTCTTCCGTAAAGCTGTTCCATTCCTGACAGGCAGGACATTTTCCTGCCCATTTTGGAGACTCGTAGCCACAATTTTTACAGAAAAAAGCTTTTTTGATTTTACTCATGGGGTGAAGATATAAATCATTGACTTATGTTACCCGTTAAAAACAACAGGATAAGTTGGGAATTTCACCATAAAAAAAGGGTTGGTAGACACCAACCCTTGTACTTACTAACCCATTAAATTCTTTAGCTAAATTACAAATTGTGGACACAGTACAAAATAAATTTTTGCAGCTGTGCATAACTTTTCGGAACAGACAAATCTTTTACAGGATGTTTAAATTTTTATCAAATCTTTCACAATCATTTGATTACCAGCGATGTAATTTGCAGTAAAATCATTTAAATGGGTTCCATTTATATCATATCCCTCCTCTTTGTAGGCATAGGCATGCTGGTATCCCTCAGGCTGAAGTCAAAATTCAATCAGTACGGAACAGTCAGGATACGTTCAGGATTAACAGGACGGGATGTTGCCATACAGATGCTCAAAGACAACGGTATTTTTAATGTTAAGGTTGAACTTGGTCAGGGTTTTCTTTCAGACCATTACAACCCGCTCACCAAAACAGTCTCCTTAAGTCCGGACGTTTACCACCAGGCCAGTGTTGCCGCTGCTGCAGTGGCTGCGCATGAATGTGGACATGCCGTACAGCATGCCAGGTCTTACCCCTGGCTTATGCTCAGAAGCAGGCTGGTTCCCATCGTTCAGTTCAGTTCCATGGTCATCCAATGGGTGCTGCTGGCCGGTATATTACTTGTTAATACCTTCCCTGGACTCCTGCTTGGGGGTATAATTCTGTTTGCCACCACAACAATTTTTTCGCTTGTCACATTGCCTGTTGAGTTTGACGCCAGCAGGCGGGGACTTGCCTGGCTACAGCAATCCGGGATTTCCAACGGACAAGAGCTGATTCAGGCTAAAGATGCATTGCATTGGGCTGCAATGACTTATGTTGTGGCTGCTGTTGCCTCTCTGGTGACTTTAATTCAGTATATACTTATATACTTGAGCAGCAGAGACAGGAATTAGTGCGAATTGACATTTTTCTTGTTTACTTTAATTTCGAAATATTTAAACAAAAAATCATCTTTTTTTAACATTTCACTCTGAAAATCGATTTTTGCTTTATATTCGCAATTGGACATTTATCGTTTTATAAACAAAAATCAACTGCATGAGAAAACTTACACTGTTCATGTGCTGTTTGCTTTTTGCAATACCAGGGGTATTTGCGCAAACAGTAGTTAAGGGCAAGGTATCAGACGCCGAAGGCGCTCCCTTGTCAGGTGTATCCATTAAAGTAGCAGGCTCCCAGACGGGAACTACAACAGCTGCTGATGGTACATTTTCGCTTTCCGTTAAGGACCTCAACACAACTTTGGAGGTAACTTACATTGGTTACGACCGTATCACGGTTCGTTCCGGATCTAACCTATCCAACATCTCCCTGAAATCAGCTTCCAATGCGATGCAGGAAGTTGTAGTAACAGCCCAGGGTATCCGCAGGGAAAAGAAAGCCCTTGGATATGCGGTTGCTTCGGTAGACAAAAAAGCACTCGAACTTCGTCCCGATGGTGACGTTGTACGTTTGTTGAATGGTAAGGCTCCTGGTGTTGACATCCTCAACTCAAGTGGTATGTCCGGTTCCGGTACAAACATCGTTATCCGCGGTGTAAACACCATTTCCGGTAGCTCTACACCACTTTTCGTTGTAGATGGAGTTCCTTTCGACGCTTCTACCAATTCTCAGGCAAGTTTCGTTTATGGTAACACAACCTCCAGCCGTTTCCTTGATCTCGATCCAAACAGCATCGAGAACATCAGCGTTCTGAAAGGTCTGAGTGCAACTACACTCTATGGTGAACTTGGACGTAATGGTGTGGTTCTTGTAACCACTAAGAATGGTTCATCAAGAAGGACAAACAAAAAGAATGAAGTAACTGTAACCCAATCACTTTTCGCTAACAAGGTTGCCAACCTGCCTGATTACCAGGATTCATGGGGTGGTGGTTTTGATAATGGTGTAGGTTTTGCTTTCTTCTCCAACTGGGGTGGTAAGTTCAAAACTCCGCCAGATTCAGTTGCCCATCCTTATGACAGGTCAGCATCTTCAGCATTTGGTACGCCATGGAGAACAGCTTTCCCTCAGTTCGTTGGTGCAAAAATTGCTTACGAGCCTAATAACTCAGTTGAACAATTCTTCCAAACTGGTTTGATTCGCACAACTTCAGTTGGCGTTTCTAGTTCTATTGGTTCTGCTGGATCATTCAATGCGAACTATTCTTACATGGATGACGAAGGTTTCACCCCAGGTAACAGACTGATCAAAAATACTTTTGGTCTGGGTGGTAACGTTAAGCTTTCTAACAAATTCACTGTAAACGGTACTTTCAACTACGCAATTACAGATTTCAAATCTCCGCCTACAGCTACTTCATTTGGTTCCAATCCAAGTGCATCTTCTGTATTCGGAAACCTGATCTATACGCCACGTGCAGTTGACCTCTTCAAATTGCCATACGAGAATCCACTGGATAAATCTTCTACCTATTACAGAGGTGGTAACGATATCCAGCACCCGATTTGGACTGTAAAGAACTCTTTCACAGGACAAAAAATCAACAGGATTTTCGGTAATATGTCTTTGAAGTATGACATTGCCAAAGATTGGAACATACTCTACCGCGTAGGTTATGACCAGTACTCTGATTACAACTACTACAACCAGAACAAAGGTGGTGTAGTAGGTGGTGCTGACTTCCAGTTGGGTATGCACAGGACCGTTAATGGTTTCAACACCATCTGGGATCACTCTGTGATTACTGCTTATCAGACAGACCTGAACAAGGACTTCCGTCTGAATGTTGATGCGGGTGTTAACTCTCAGGAGCGTCTTTACGAGCAGAACGGTCAGCGTTCTACGCAACAGCTTGTATACGGACTGTTTGATCACGACAACTTCATCATTCATGACAACCTCTCTGAAGGTGGTAACAGACTTGATTTCAAATCAAGGACACTTTCTTTGGGTGCATTTGCACAAGGTTTGTTGAGCTTCCGTGAGTATGCGTTCCTTACTGTAGGTGGACGTAACTCTTGGTCATCTAACCTCGAGCAGGCCAACCGTTCCATCTTCTATCCTTCTGCAAGTATTTCTTACCTGCCAACTACAGCATGGAGCTTCCTGCAGAATAATAAAATGGTTAACTACCTCAAACTGAGGGCTGGTTATTCAACTTCAGCAAACTTTGGTTTCCCTTATAATACAAGGAATATCCTGAACATCAATACCAATGTATTCGTAGACAGGCTGACTAACATTTTCAATTCAAACAGCATCGGCAACCGTTTGGCTAACCCCAACCTGAAGCCTGAGTTGCAGTCTGAGGTTGAAGTTGGTTTCGAAGGTAAGTTTGTAAACAACCGCGTAGGTGTTGATTTCACTTACTACAACAGGAATTCAAGTGATCAGATTCTTGATCGTGAGCTTGATCCTTCTTCAGGTTTCACAGTTACTTCAATCAACGCCGGTTCTGTAAGGAACAAAGGAATTGAATTGCAGTTGACTTATAACGTTATTCGTAATAAGAACTGGAACTGGGAACTGACTGCCAACTACTTCCAGAACAGAAGTATGGTAACCCTCCCTGATGAAGTGAAGCAAATTGTTATCGATGGTTTCTCAAACGAAGGTTTGTTTGCTATCAATGGACAGCCCCTCGGTGTTATCCAGGCTACTTATACCCGCAAGGATCCTAAGACAGGTTTGCGCCTGACTGATGGTCTTGGGCAGTATGTTTCATCTAATGAAATTGGTATTGTAGGTGATCCTACTCCTGATTTCAAGCTCACTGGTATTTCACAATTGTCATACAAAGGAATCTCCTTCCGTATGCAGTGGGATTATACTCAGGGTGGCGACATGCTTGCCTATACCCCTGGTACAGTTGTTGGTCGTGGTTTGACAAAAGACACTGATTTTGACCGTTTCCTGCCACTTGTACTTCCAGGTGTTAAGGCTGATGGTACACCAAATGATGTTCAGATTTCTGCGAGCTACGCTTATTTCAATGTGCTTTCTGGTTTCTTCGGTATGCAGG
>CANHUF010000071.1 GCA_947463715.1 Sphingobacteriales bacterium | reverse complement strand
GTTACAACAAAATCCGGCCCTTGGACCCTCGCGACCCAGTTGCAAGGCATCAGCGGTTACTTCAACCAAGGCGATCGCCCCTGGTTTCTACGCAGCGAAGCCGCCTACCAAACCCCCACCCAAGGCCGTTTCTACCTCCGCTACCAACACGCCCTCCACGACCTTCCCTGCCATACCTGGCGGGTGGGATACAGCGTGACTTTTGATTGATGCAATCCTTGACTTGCCTAGGTTCCCGCCTATCCTGGCGTTTTATCACGGTTAGCCCCTCTGTCATCCCGGGTCAGAACCCGATAAATCCACAGGTTTTGTATCGCATTGCCCCCATATTTCCATCCATAAACCTACTTAAATACAACACCTTTCCGTTAACTTAGGGCTATAATCCTGAACAAATAAGTAAGTTAGCAGCAAGTGTAAATGACACTAAAAACCGATATCTCATCACTAAAATCAATAACGAATGGCTTTTCATACAAGTCAAACGGAGACTTTCATGAAATCCAAAGTGGACATTTAGTGACAGACCTATTCTCAAATTCAGAAAATTTCTGGAAGTCATTTATCACGCCAATGACAAATCGTATTGAACCAAGTATTACAAATCATAATGACAAAATCCGACCAAGATTAAATATTTCGACAGACATTGTTGACCTATCCATTATTCATTACTCAGTGTTTCTTAATTTGGTTTATGCGAGTAATTGTTTGACTACAAAACACCTATCCTATTTTGAGAACTTTTATGCTCATTTAGGAAGTGTATGTGACTTAGCAGAAGAATTTGTAACAAGTTTGTATTTTGTGACACTTGAATGTGAAAAGAAGGAAACTGAAATTTTACAAAGACTTTCAAAGACAAAATATCTGAAACTTGCAGGAGATTGGTATGACAAGCATTATTCGAATGCATTTACTCACTATTTAAGCAAAGGTAAAACTGCACCATTTAAAATTCCAGGACGAACAAACATCCTAAACGAATATTTTGGAAGTGAAATAGCTTATAAAGATTATGACAAGTTAGCGTTACAAATTAGAACATATCGTAACGTTATTGTACATAATGCTCAGATTGGAAGCCGAATTACACAACAAGGAATTTATGTGCCTAAAAAAAATAGAATTGGCGATTACAAAAAATGGCATCAAGTTTTTGCAGTTAAGCAAGACAAATTTCAAAGGGATTTTATAGAACGTGATTCCCAAATGACGCAAGACTTAGCTGACTTGAAGACTTCATTAAATAATTTATGGGTTAAGCCAATTCAGCATTTTGACAGATTGATGTATTCCGACATAAATCCAATTCTTTTAAAAAAATACAACATTGAAAACAACGGGAAATAACAGCACCTACCCAAAAGTGGCGTTTCAGTGGTTAAATCAAGCTTTGTGCTTCTATAAAAATTTGTGCTTGGTTGACAGTGAAGTGCTTCGAAATCGCCACCTTCGGGTAGCTGCAAACCGTTACCACCAATACTAAAAAGACAGACGACACTGCAAGACGATGAATAAAAATGTACTCAACATACAGAACATATCGATCAAGCGGACAGACTTTCAAGTTAACCGTTTAAATAAGCAATATAAATGAAAAAAATTGACGGAACACCAAAGACAATCAGAGAGCTATTTACAGGAGTAAAATATACCATCCACTATTACCAGCGTGAGTACCAGTGGCAGACAAAACAAATTGAGGAACTCATTGACGACTTAACCGAAGAATTCTTTGAGTTTTATTCCGACCAAGATGAAAGAGGTAAAGTATTAGAGTATGGCCATTATTTCATGGGTTCTATTGTTCTGACCGCTGACGATAATGCCATTATTGACGGTCAACAACGATTAACTTCTTTAACGCTGCTGCTTATCTATTTGTATCATCAACTGGAAGACGAAGAAGAAAGAGCAGAAGTGCTTCAATTGATTTATTCAAAAAAAGCCGGAACAAAGACATTCAATATTCATGTGCCTGAAATGCCTGAACGCTATGATGTAATGAACGCATTACTTCAGGACGAATACATGGATGTAACCAGGCATTCGGAAACAATTCGAAACATTTATAATCGTTATGCAGACATCAAAGCTATTATGAATGATGCCTTGCCCAAAGCGGCATTAGATATTTTCAAAGATTGGCTCATCGACAATGTGGACTTTATACGCATTGTGGCTCAAACAGAGCAGGATGCTCACAAAATATTCGTTTCAATGAACGACAGAGGGTTGAGTTTAACACCAACCGAAATGTTGAAAGGATACTTGTTGAGTAAAATTGAAAGTGATAGTGTTCGACAACAAGCAAACGACCTTTGGAAAAAAAGAATACTTGAACTTAAAGGATTAGGAAAGGAAGAAGAAAGCGACTTTATTAAAAACTGGATACGTTCACAATACGCAGAGACAATAAGGGAAAGAAAGAAAAATGCCTTACCGGGTGATTTTGATATTATAGGTACTGCTTTTCACAAATGGGTGAGAGAGCATAATACTCAGATGAAACTAGCAAAAAGCAAAGACTTTGAAGACTTTGTTTTGAAACAGTTTGATAAATTCAGTCAGATTTATCTTGACTTAAAAAAATATTCCTCAACCCTCACCAAAGGATTTGAATATGTTTTTTATAATGCAGACAGAAACTTTACACTACAATATCAGTTGATTCTTGCTGCTATAGATCCTGCTGAAACAAAAGAAGATTCAGATAAGAAAATAAAACTGGTTTCCTGCTTTTTGGATTTGTATTTCACACGTAGAATTTTTAATTACAAAACCGTTGACTATTCAGCTATTGTTTACAGCGTGTTTATGCTTTCCAAAAGAATCAGAAGAAAACCTCTGACTGATTTGTTGGGTGTATGTAAACAAGAAATTACAGGAATGGAATTTCAATTGGAAACCATTGATGAATTCCGCTTGAATGGATGGACTATCCGATACATGCTTCATATCCTTTCTCGTGTGACAGATTACGTTGAAACACAAAGTGGCATTCCTTCTAATTTCAATAACTATATCAATAGAGAAATTAAAAACCCTTATGATATTGAACACATCATTTGCGACCACCATGACTGGTTTGTTGCAGAGTATCCAGAGAAAGAAACTTTTGACAGACATCGAAATAAGTTTGGCGGATTACTGCTTTTACCGATGGATAAAAATAGAAGCTTAAAAGATTTGACTTTTGATAAAAAGCTGCCGATTTATTTTGGTGAAAATTTATTGGCTAAATCATTGAACAGTGACTGCTATCAGAACAACCCACAATTTAAGCGTTTCTTTGAAGCAGAAAATTTGCAATTCAGAGCTTACTATTCTTTTGACAAAAAAGCTTTACTTGAAAGACAAGAACTCTATGAAGAACTGGCCAAAAATATTTGGGGAATAGATAAATTAGACGAACAATTGAATTAATTTAATATGATTACAGGAGAATTAAAATCGCAGATAGATAAAGTATGGGAAGCCTTTTGGACAGGGGGGCTATCGAACCCATTAACCGTTATTGAGCAAATGACCTATTTGCTTTTTATACGTAGGTTGGATGAATTGCAAACCGCTAAAGAGCAAAAGGCAAACTTGTTGAAGAAACCTATCGAGGAGCCTATCTATGATGAGTCTAACCAGGAATTACGTTGGAGTCGTTTTAAAAACATGGATCCAGAGGTGATACATAAACTGTTTACCAAACAGGATGGTGTATTTGACTTTTTAAAAAATGTTGGTAGTAAAAGTGCATCGTTTTCAAAGTTCATGAAAGGTGCAACCTTCATGATCCCCACTCCACGTTTATTGGCGCAGGTGGTGGAGATGATTTCTCACATCCCTATGCAAGATAGAGATACGAAGGGGGATGTATATGAATACCTTTTAGGAAAGATAGCCTCTGCTGGACAAAACGGACAGTTCCGCACCCCACGCCATATTATCCGCATGATGATTGACATGGTTCAACCAACGGTAGATGATGTGATATGCGATCCAAGTGCAGGAAGCTCAGGTTTCTTAGTAGGGTCGAGCGAATACATTCGAGAGCATTACGAGAAAGAATTGTTTGATGCCAAGGTGCAGGAGCATTTTCAAAACAAGATGTTTATGGGTATGGAGTTCGACCCTACCATGATTCGTATTGGTGCTATGAACTTAATCTTACACGGTATTGAGAATCCTCAGTTAATCGATATTGATGCTCTAAGTGAAGCCAATACCAGTTTTACTGAGAAGGCTACTGTAGTATTGGCTAATCCGCCATTTAAAGGAAGCCTCGACCGTGAAGCAGTAGACGGTAAAATATTAAGCGTAGTAGATAGCAAAAAGACCGAGCTTTTGTTTTTAGCCCTCATTTTAAAAGGGTTGAAACTGGGTGGAAGAGCTGCTGTGATTATTCCTGATGGTGTATTGTTTGGTAGCAGTAAAGCGCACCAACAAATTCGTAAGGAGATTATTGACAATCAAAAATTGCAAGCGGTAATTAGTATGCCAAGTGGGGTGTTTAAACCTTATGCTGGAGTAAGCACTGCTGTGTTAATCTTCACCAAAACTAATAGCAGTGGAACCGATAATGTTTGGTTTTACGATATGCAGGCTGATGGATATAGTTTGGATGACAAACGCAATCCTATTGAAGCAAACGATATTCCCGACATTATTAACCGATTCCATAACCTCAAAGACGAAACCAAACGTAAGCGTTCCGACAAGAGCTTTATGGTTCCTGTTAAAGATGTACGGGACAACAAATACGACCTCAGTATTAACCGCTACAAAGAGGTGGTATATGAAGAAAAGATTTATGAAAAGCCAACAGTGATTATTGAGCAAATTGAAACCTTGGATAAAGAACGTGTTGAATTATTGAAACAACTAAAAGCAATGTTAGAATGAGTTGGGAAAAAGTTTCATTAGATAAAATTTGCACAATGCTTTCAGGTAATGCTTGGACTGCTTCCAAATTTAAGGACGAGGGACAGATTCCTATTATCAGAATACAAAACTTAGGAAACAATGAAAATGAAAAATTCATATGGTGGGATGAATCTTATGACAAAAAATACATTGTTAATAAAGGTGACATCCTTTTAAGTTTGTCAGGTTCAATAAAGGTTGATGTTTGGAATGGAATTGATGCTTTATTGAATCAACGAATTGTCAAGCTAATTCCCAATAAAAATATTCATCACAAATGGTTTTATTGGCAGATTACTAATATCATTTTAGGCATTGAAAGGATGGGGAAATGGGCGTTAGTTAATAATGTCGCAATAACAGATCTTAAAGACCTTGAAATCCCTCTCCCCCCACTTGCCACCCAAAAACGTATTGCTGAAATTTTGGACGCTGCGGATGCATTAAGGCGCAAAGATCAAGAGCTGCTCAAAAAATACGATGAACTGGCTCAAGCCATTTTTATTGATATGTTTGGTGATCCAGTGAAAAATGAGAAGGGATGGGAGAAAGTTAAGATGGAGAAATTAATGACAATTGTACGAGGTGGTTCTCCAAGACCCATAGATAAATTTTTGGGCGGAAAATATCCGTGGATTAAGATTGGAGATGCTACAAAAGGAGATGATGTTTATCTAAACTCAACAAGAGAGCATATTATTGAGGAAGGTTTATCTAAAACAAGATTATTACCAGCTGGCAGTTTGATTTTCGCTAATTGTGGAGTAAGTCTAGGATTTGCACGGATAATTACCTTTGAGGGTTGTATTCATGATGGTTGGTTGGCATTTTCAGATTTTGATGATTTGAAAATCAATAAAATTTTCCTTTTAAAGGCACTTAACTCAATTACACAATACTTCAGGGATTCTGCACCAGAAGGTACACAGCCTAATTTAAATACTGGTATCATTAAGGACTTTGAACTTATTTTACCCCCCTTGACATTACAAAATAAATTTGAACTTATACTTAACTCATTCAAAGGAATTAAAGAAAATGCGGAATGCAACTTTAAAAATTCTAATCAATTATTTGATTCAATTATTCAAAAAGCCTTCAAAGGTGAATTAGTAGCATGAGCAATTTTTCATTCATACCAAGCCATTGGGCAAACATAGCTCAAACGCCGCAAGAGGCGGAGCAACATGTGTATGGAGCTCCTTTGTATGCTGCCATGCTTTGCCGCAAGAGTTTGGAGGAATGGGTTCGGTGGATGTTTGAACACGATGAAGATTTAACCCTGCCTTATGATACTTCGCTTAGCTCATTAATTCACGAACAGTGTTTCAAAAATGTGGTGGCTCCTATGCAATTCAACCACATTAACCTAATTCGCAAGTTGGGAAACGCTGCGGTTCATACCAATGCCAAAATAAAGCCCCAGGAAGCCTTGTATGCCCTTCAATTGCTCCATGGGCTCATTGGTTGGATAACGATGGTTTATGGCGAAGAAAAGCCCCAAATCAAGCCGTTTGAAGAATCCATATTGCCCAAAGAAACTGGAAAGGATAAAAGCAAAGAAGAGCTTCAAAAATTAGAACAAGCGTTTCATAGCCAACAGTCAGAACTTAAAAAGTTACAAGATGAATTGGCTAGCATCAAGGCATTAAAAACACATAACAGTGCTTTTATACCACCACCCATTGGCCCGAACGAAGATCTTACCCGTAAAATATACATTGATACTTTGTTACGGGAAGCTGGATGGGATCCATTTGGGGTGAACGTTCCAGAGTACCCTGTTAAAAACTGTATGCCTCAAGCCAATGGCTCAAATGGGTATGGTAAAGTAGATTATGTATTGTGGGGAGATGATGGCAAACCAGTTGCGGTGGTAGAAGCCAAACGCACCAGTAGAGACCCACGTATTGGTCAGCACCAAGCCAAATGTTATGCAGATTGTTTGCAAAAAGAATACGGTCAACGTCCTGTTATTTTTTACACAAACGGGTTTCAAACATGGATTTGGGATGATACCGATTATGCCCCCAGAGAAGTATTTGGCTTTTACACTAAGGATGAGCTTCAAACACTGATTCAACGTAGGATATTTAAAAAGCCATTAGGTAACCAGAAAATAAACGATGCCATTACAGACAGGTATTACCAACACGAAGCCATTCGCAAGATTGCAGAGGTTCTGGAAAACAAACATCGTGAAGGCTTATTGGTAATGGCAACAGGAACGGGTAAAACACGTGTTGCAGCTTCGTTGATTGACTTTCTTAGCAAAGCAAATTGGGCTAAACGTATTTTGTTTTTAGCAGATAGAAACGCTTTAATACATCAGGCTAAAACTAACTTAAATGATTACCTACCTCATTTACCAGCGGTTGATTTAACCAGAGAAAAACAAGATGAAAGCAGTCGCATTGTATTCTCAACTTATCAAACCATGATCAACATGATTGATGGAGAAGCCGATGGAGACAATCGTTTTTACAGTGTTGGGCATTTTGACCTAATTATTTTTGATGAGATACATCGCTCGGTGTACAACCGTTACAAAGCCATTTTTAAATATTTTGATGGCATCAGAATTGGATTAACAGCTACACCAAAAAGTGAAGCAGACAGAGACACCTATGCACTTTTTAACTTGGAACCTAATAATCCAACCTATGCATATGAGTTGGATCAAGCAGTGAATGATGGATTCTTGGTTCCACCCAAAGCCATATCTGTCCCTATTAAATTTCAACGAAGCGGAATAAAATATGCCGAGCTAAGTGAAGAAGAAAAGCTAAAATACGAAGAACAATTTACTGATCCCATCACTGGTGAGTTCCCCGATGAAATTGATTCTAGTGCTTTAAACGAATGGTTATTTAATACCGACACCGTTGATAAAGTGTTGGGTCATTTAATGGCTAATGGTATTAAAGTAGAGGGCGGAGATAAGCTGGGTAAGACCATGATTTTTGCCCGGTCGCACAAACATGCTAAGTTTATTGAGGAGCGTTTTAACAAACAATACCCTCAATATAAAGGTGAGTTTTTGAAGGTGATCGATTATCACGAAGAATACAAATACGACCTACTAAACAAATTTAAGAGCAAACAAAACATGCCGCAAATTGCTGTGTCGGTCGATATGTTGGACACGGGGATTGACGTTCCAGAGGTTGCCAATTTGGTATTCTTTAAACCAGTTCGCAGTAGTGTCAAATTTTGGCAGATGATTGGTAGAGGAACCCGATTATGTAAAGACTTGTTTGGTTTTGGAATAGACAAAAAGGAGTTCATGATATTTGATTTCTGCGAAAACTTTGAGTTCTTTAATAATAAGCCAAAAGGAATCGAAGGCACTTCGGGTAAGTCGCTTAGTCAGCGATTGTTTGAACTTAGGTTGCGATTGTCATTTGTTCTGAAAAATCAGGACGAAACGGAATTGAAAGAATATGGCAGTGCCCTACTTCAAGGTTTAATTCTACAAACGCAGTCTCTCAATACAGATAGTTTTATTGTTCGTCAACAGTGGCGTGTAGTTGAAAAGTACAAAGACCCCAATGCATGGAATGCCTTAACTGATTTGGACATAAAGGAGCTGTTTGACCACATAGCACCTTTGATGACAGAAACCGATCAGGATGAAATGGCAAAACGATTCGATGCGTTGATGTTAGATATTCAGCTATCGGTTTTGAATGGTGAAAAGAAACAAGCTGGACAAATTCAGAAAGTGATTGCAACAGCAGGTAAACTATCCAAAAAAGCCAGCATACCATCCGTTGCCAAAAAGATGGACTTCATACAAGATGCTCAAAGCAAGACCTTCTGGGCTGCTGGAGACATTCCTGCCATTGAACGGTTGAGGGTTGAACTGAGAGAGTTGATAAAGTTTATCGACTTTGAAAGCACGGCTATTTACTATACCATGTTCGAAGATGAGTTTGATGGCAATGTTCAAGAACACCAATTGGTATATGGGTTTAATGATTTAGATGCATATAAACGCAAAGTGGAACAGTACCTAAAACAACACAGTAATCACATTACCATTCACAAAATCAGAAACAATATCCAAATTACTAAAGTTGAATTGGGTGAACTGGAACGCATGCTGTTTGAACAAGGAGAACTCGGCACAAAAGACGAATTTGTTAAAGCATATGGTCAACAACCGTTGGGTAAATTTATTCGGGGCATCGTTGGATTAGATGCCAATGCTGCGAAACTTGCCTTTGGGAAAATATTAGGCGGTCAAACCCTAAACTCTCAGCAAATCCGATTTATGGACACAATCATAAACTTCTTTACAGTAAAAGGCGTTATTGAACCTGCGATGTTGTTTGAACCACCTTTTACGGATATTAACACGAGCGGAATTATGGGGGTATTTGATGAAGCAACTTCCACGAAAATCATCTCATTAATAGAAGAAATTAATCATACTGCGGAAGCAGCATAAAAAATAACCAAAGCATTGTGCAAGCACATTTAACATCTGCACAAGCCAACGCTAAATCAGTGCTTTTAAAAGAGCTTGCAAATCCAACCCAAGACAAAAAGAAATTTAACAAAATGCCCAACCGTACGACAAAAGACAAATGAGAGTAAGCAAAACAGGACAAACAAACCACGTCAGACAAGGAAGCACTGGTGGTAACAGTACCTACCCATATGGCGGGGTTTCGTGTTCCAAAGACAGTTTTGTGGTTAATCAAACATTAGTTTTTCAAATCAAGTTTTGTGGTAAAAATCCCGCCCATCGCAAATCTGCAAAACGTTAGGCACGTTTAACTCTTATCGATTGTTTTACCTTCATTTCCTGCCCTTGACCTCCTGCATCAGGACCTCGACG
>CANHUF010000070.1 GCA_947463715.1 Sphingobacteriales bacterium | reverse complement strand
CGCATACTCAATCATCCAATTATAGCTGCATCTTTTCTAATGATGACAAGCGCAATAAGTAGATTAGGAACCCAACATAGCCAAGCTAAATAGGGATAGAACGTTTCAAAAGGGATGCCGCTTCTGTATTGACCCCCTAAATAGCTGGACATAATTGTTTAATCAATTAAGTCACTAAATTTAGGAAATATGTCAAAGTCAAGAAGGAGCTTCTCAGCTTCAGAGAAGTTGTCAATCATCAATGAAGCAGATCAGTTAGGCGTTACCCAGACATTGCGTAAACACAATCTTTCTCCCTCAGTATTTAGAAGGTGGAAGGAAAGTTTTAATGAAGGTGGTGTATCCAATCTTCAATCGTATGCTAAGCTGCGTAACCCTGAGTTGGATGCAGCTATGGAAGAGATACGTTTGCTGAAAAATATCGTTGCTAAGCAATCTATTGAACTGGAGTTCAAGACGGAGCTTTTAAAAAAAAGTCAATCCCTCGAGCAGCGTCGATCGAAGTAATGCAGCAGTTTCAAACACATCCTATGGTAAGCAGGCGAGATCTTTTGCAATGGTCAGGTGTTCCTAGCAGTAGTTTCTACTACAAGCGAGGAGATGGTGTTCGCGGACGAAAACCCAGTGAGATGACCATTACCCAAGATGGAGAATTGGTTGAAAACACAGTTGTCTTGCATGATGTAGAAAGCATTCTCCAGCAAGAATTTTGTTGCTATGGTTACAAGAATGTCTGGGATGAGCTCAAGGGTAAAGGATACATTATCAACCATAAGAAGGTCTATCGGTTGATGAAGATCCACAACCTATTGTTTAACCGCAGAATTGGATCAATTGGTGTACCCAGACAATTTGTACGCTTCAGAAAGATAAAAGCAGAACGACCACTGGAACATCTGTGTATGGACATCAAATACATCCACATCCATGGAGCCCAAAGGAATGCTCTGTTATTGACTGTGATTGATGCATTTAGCCGTAAGGTCCTTACACACATGCTTCGGTTCAACATTAAAAAAGGTGATGTGATTGTTTTATTGTCACTTTTACTCATGGAGTATAAAATCGAAGGAATCACCCTAAGAAATGATAATGGCTCACAGTTCATTGCAGGCGTGGTAAGGAAGTTCTTGAAAGACAAGGGCGTTAACCAGGAATTTACCCATGTTGCTACACCAGAGGAAAATGCCTACATAGAAGCGCTTCACAGCAATGTTCAGCGTGAAGTGGTAGAGCGTTTTGAATTTGAATCCATTTACCATGCTCAGATGATTTTTAACCGCTACTACGACTGGTATAATAATCATCGAAAGCATGGCGCACTAGGTAGAAAATCACCTGAACAGTACCTCCGCGAAAATGATCTAATATCCGGTCCCTATAAAACTGAAAATAAATCCGATATTGTCTCAAATTTTAACCCCATTTTGTCCAAGAATTAAGGGGTCGATACACTATTTGATGCTTCTTCAGAATATAATTGCAATGGGATGTTGGCTATGCTTTGTGCACCGCCGTCTGCTTTAAAAATATGTATAAGAGACCTAATAACTGTAAAAGCTATTATTAAGTAAAAAAAGTATAAAGATATTTTTTTGCCTTTATATTCATTATCTATAATATTTGGAAACAAATAATTCATTATCATAAACTAAATTCTACAATATTAGTATAATTCATCCTACTATAAGCTGCAATCAATTATTTTTACTTGACAATAAATAGTCATGAGAGGCAGATTCATGCTGTGCGCAATATTCAGTTTTACCCTTTGTTTTGGGCAAACAGATACACAGATTAATACGCAAACTCCAAATGAACTGGTTGCAGATAATGGGAAACTGACAGTGAAATTCGACCTTACCCGCGGGGGTGCGATCTCCTGGATTTCCTATTCAGGATCTCAACGAAGTTTTGTCAATATTGCCGACGAAGGGCGTTATATTCAGCAATCTTATTATGCTGGTAAAAGCCTTGATCGAAAGTCAGAAGGTCAATCGCCCAATTGGTCGCCTTGGGCATGGAACCCGATTCAGGTGGGCGATGCGTTTCGGAATCGCGCCAAAATTCTAGATTACAAACAATCAAAGGATACCTTGTATGTTAAATGTATCCCCATGCAATGGGATATGAATAACCATCCAGCTGAAGCGGAAATGGAACAGTGGACGTTTTTGAAAGGGAATATATTGACCATCAGAAATCGGCTCACTTGTCACCGTACAGATACTATCTATGGCGACAGTTTGATGCGAAACCAGGAATTACCTGCTGTTTATCCGATTTCTGCTTTGAAAAATCTGTATACCTATGAAGGTAATGCACCCTTTACCAATGATACTTACAAAAAGTTGGAAGTAAAGAATCTGGCCAGTGGATTTTGGGGGAGATACAAGGAAGTATCAGAAAACTGGATGGCATTTGTTGATGATGCTGATCTTGGTATGTTGGTTTACAATCCGCAATGCACCGAATTTCTCGCAGGAATGGCGGGGGAACCCGGTAAAGAAGCTACAAGTGCATCAACTTCCTATATAGCACCGATAAAAGATGAAATCCTTTATAAAAATGCTATTTATGAATATGAATATTATATTCTGATTGGTTCTTTGGGTGAAATGAGAAAACAGATTTATCAGATCAACAAAAAACTGGCAGAGGCCGACAGAAAAATAAACTAATCTTTAAACGTCATTTATTTTGGAAGGATTCGAAGCAAAGAAAGTTTATAATGGATAGCACCATTTTTAAAACAAATTCAATTCAATGTTGAAGATTTGCTCAGTAAGTTGAGGTACTCTTGTACATGGGTTTACAGAGGTGGATAAAATTCTAGAACATTTTCAGGTATTCATCAAAAACAAATACCCTATTTCTATTTTTTCCGGTCATCTCTTTGAGAATACCTGCGTTCACAAAGTCAGTAACCAAATCATTCGCAGATTTATAGCTGCTTTGTGTTAATTCTTTGACCTGGTTTACATGTATAATAGGTTTCTTAAAAAGGTACTGCAATAAAACCGTCGCTTTGTGACTTCGTTTACCAAGTAGGGTAGAGATTTGGTTTTCAATTTGAGTTTTTAGTTCTATTATTTTCGATAGTGTTTGTGTTGCGTTTTCAGCAGTTTCAGCTATACCTACCAAAAAGTATTTGAGCCATTGAATCATATCATTCTTTGTTCTAACAAATGTGAGATTGTCATAATATAGACTTTTATTTTTCTCAAAGAACGCTGATAAGTAAAGTAACGGTTTATTCAGAATTTTTTGGTCAACCAGAAAAAGAGTGATTAATAATCTACCCATTCTTCCATTTCCATCAAGGAATGGGTGAATAGTTTCGAATTGATAATGAGCTATTCCGATTTTAACCAAGGCAGGAACATTGATTTCTTCATTATGTAGAAATTTTTCTAAATCACTCATCAGTTCATCAACATATTTCTGATGTGGAGGAATAAAAACGGCATCAGATAATGCATTACCACCAATCCAATTTTGACTTCTTCTGTACTCACCCGGTTGTTTATGTTCACCCCTAACGCAATCCAATAAAACTTGATGGGCTCTCTTAATTAATCTTGAAGAAATCGGGAGTGTTTCAAGTTCAGAGATAGCTTGATTAAGTGCTTTAATATAGTTTTTTACTTCTTGCCAATCATTTTTCCCTTCTGGCGAAATTTCATCTTCTTCCATTAGGGCCTCTTCCATTTGGGTTTTGGTTCCCTCAATCCGGCTTGATACAACTGCTTCTTTAGTAACATGAAGTTGAATGAATAAATCAATATTTGGAACTAATTTCGAATATGAATTCAGCTCTCCTAATTTAATGGCAGCCTTTTCTAATAATTTATTAATGCTTTGTTCTTCCCATAGCCACTGTTCATTTACCAAAGATGGCATGAAGAAAAAATAACCCGTATGGTCTTTCTCCTTTCTTCCTGATATGTATTTCTCCAGGTGAATCACTTAAAGTGTTTTAGTAAAGTAACATAAAATAATTTATATTTTACTTTTATTAGCTTAAGGTAATATAAAGAACCCTGGTTTTACTATTCCAATTTCTGCAACAACTATGTGAAAATTAACCTTTAGTACAATTATAAGGTTCGTTATCTCACACTTATTTTTCCCAACTGATGGATTGTGTTCTGTATCAATCCTTCCCGGTTGTTGCCACGGCTGTCTTTGACCTTGTATGTTATTTCCATCACCCAGGTTGGCTGGATAGATGGAATAGTCAGGCTGATTGTTTCGCCTGAAGCATCCAATTCTGCTTTGGTGACTTGAAGGGTTTGCTCGTTGTGATGTTTCGAACCGTACTTTCTGGATCTAATCAGATCCCAAGTCTTAACGATGTAGCGGGAAGTGTCCTGTACAGATTTCATATCAAGTTTGTCTGTAAAGGTCAGCTTCATACCCGTTTTTGTGGCTTCGATCCCCACCGGGATGACCATCGGTTGATCAACTTTTCTGATCCGGTAAAGTCCACCCAGCTGAGGCTGTGTCGATCCCCAAGCCGATAACCCACACAGGTACAATTGTCCATCACCTGGATTGAATCTGCCGCGCATCACGCCAGTGGAAAATCTGGGGATGGGTAACTCAAAAATTCCACCCTGAACCTGATTGCCAATTTTTTCAAAAGGAACCACAAAGACTTTCCCATAGCCATAAGACAGATTCAACAGCTTTCCATTCAGCGCACCCCATTTCTTGCTCTCCACCCACAGAAGCTCGGAAGGAGATTGATCCCTGTCTCGCTCCACCCACACCAGCGGCTGTTCCATTCCTGCTTCGGTACTATCTTTTGGAGGATTAAACCCAAACATATTGCCGTAAAATCCGCCTTTTTTCACCCAGTTGATCCTGTTCATGGGATTCCAGTGGCCTTCCTGATCGGTTACGATAAAGGTGCCATCCGGATTGATGCAGACACCGTTTGCGGCTCTGAATCCAGAGCCAATAATCTCGGTTTTCTGTCCGTCTTTGCTTACTTTAATCAAAGTACCATGCTGGGGTACCAGGGCTTCTCTGGCATGCCTTCCACTTTTGGCATAGTAGAAGTTTCCTTCTTTATCTACCTGCAGACCCATCGCGAATTCATGAAAATGATCGGTCACCTGATGATCTGTATTAAAGGCTTCATAGAAATCTGTCTCCCTATCCCCATTCAAATCATGTAATTTAACCAGCTGATCCCGACAGGTGACGAAAATTTCTTCATTCACCACTTTGATGCCTAAGGGCTGGAAGAGTCCCGAAGCAATTCGCTGCCAGGTAAGTTTTCCGGTTTTTTGGGTGAATCCTTCAACCAGCCAAACATCCCCGTCAGTGGAGCAGATTACCCCCTTGTCAGGGTCATTGAAAAAATCCAATCCGCTGAGTCTAAATTGATTTTTCCAAGGACTGTCAAAAGGTGGGTTCATCATATCTACCTGAAAAGGTCCTTCCTGAGTACCCATTGTGATTGGGGATGTCAATTTTTTAGGAAACCGCATGGGTCCTCCCTGGGTCATGTCTGCCAGGTATGCAGGCGAATTTGAACTTTTGGCATAATCTTGAAGATTCCTCATGCCGGAGTTTCCAATCAGCACTTTGACTTGTACAGGAACCGAAGGCATTGTTTCCATAACCATAAAGCCGTTTTCCTTTTTCAAGACTGCACCTTTTCCAATCAGCGCTACCGCGCTTCCAACCGGAGCAATCCGCATTTTCAGTGCTTTATCTGATGGGGTAAGGTTAAGGGTTCTGGTAAAAACGGCTTGTTTCTCCCAGTTTTCCAATCCAAAAGATTCCAGCACTTTGGCGTTTCCTATCATGTAGGAGATGATTACCTGATCCTTAAATTGGTAGAGTCCTTTGTACTGAGCCCAGCCTCGGGAAAGCGGACCAAACCTCCGCTTGTCACGCGCCTGGAATCGGGGATCCTCGAATCTTCCATTGGCTGGATTTGCCCAACCGGGCCCAACAGGATTTTCAAAATGAAGATCGCCTACCGTTCTGGGCGAAATATTGTGTTTGCCATTAAAAAGAATCGCTTCCCAGTCAATAAAACCCTCACCTGTCCAAGCTCCTGCAACACGCATCAGGTCATGGTCAAATATCATCCAGGCCTTTCCTGCCGCCACTCCACCTGTACCCTGATCCAATCGAACAGCAATTCCTTTGTAAGCAAAGTTGGCATCAATTAGATTTTCGTCAGGTAGGGGCGCCGGACCTTTTGATCGTTCACGTTCAGGGGCATCCTTGCCTATAACCTCGTAAGTGTTGATCAGAAAGTTGCCATAATCCATCTCTGCCCAGGGCTTGAATGCTTTTGGGGCAGGACCTCTGCTGCTTCCGGAAGGCAGACCTGCCAGATAGGACGAATCGATTTCAAAAAACTGCCCGGGATTTTTTTCCTTCATGAAAGTTTCTCTCAGATAATGGATGATGTCATATTTCTCCACAGGGGTGAGATGAACTTGCGGAGGCATCGAGCGGTAGCCTCTGGTAAGGATTTGATAGATTGAATAAGGATCTTTCCCAATACTGAAAGTATCTTCCCAAAATTTAAAGGCAGTGGGAATAGATCCTGGTTGCTCCGGATTTCCATGGCAATTGAAGCAGACATTGTTGTAGATATGCTCGCCGGTGCGGAGGGATTCATCGTTTCGGTCTCCTAATGCAGTCAACAATCCCTGGTGGTCAATGTCTTTTTCGTAGCCTGGTAAATCTGATTCCTGGAGAATAAAGGAGCCTGATTTGGCCATATTGGAATCCTGGGAATTGGGTTTACAGCTAAAATTCAGGATGGATGCAAGAAGAAAATAAACGCCAATTCGAATGCTATTCATTGCCATAACGTGGGTTGTTTTGTGTGGTCACGTAATTACCTGACAGTAATATACTCAATCATCACATGATAGCTGCATCTTTTGAGGATAACGGGGAGCGGATTTAAACATAAAAGGTTATACCAGAATAGCATATATTTTCTGGATCACGCAAGTGACTTGATTAAACCCTTTGCTCTTTCATGAAAAATTCTTTACAAAAAAAACTACCCTTTACTTAGTATTTTAATGAGTTCAATCTCCGTTTTTTTGACAGCGATGAAATTCGGACCGATAAAATCTTCGTATTTAAAATGGTAATTCCTGAATTCTACAAGCTTTGGAAAAACTTTACCAACAATATATCCATTCGCTTCAAAAAAGGTGTAATAATCGATTAGTAATTTCTTGGTTGAAATATTGATATAGCCATACTCGAATTGGATGGCCTTGATAGCCCCATTCTTGATAGCATTTTCAAAACCGAGCAAGGCATCATATTCTGCACCTTCAACATCAAGTTTCAAAAAATCAATCGAAGCAATATGGTTATCTCTTATAAAATCATCGCCTCGAACAAGTTCAATTTTTTGTTGTTGTTCAGATCCAATGGGCAATCCCTCAATATCGTAAATGGATGAATGTTCATTTGATGCGAATAAATTGATTGCCAATTCACAGTTCTCTTTGAATAATCCCTTTTTAATGGGCACTACATTTTTTAAATCTTTAATATTGGATAGTAAGTGTTGGAAGGTGTCTTCGACAGGTTCAAAAGCATATATTTTGCATGCAGGCATGATTTGATTTGCTAAAAGAGAATAATCCCCAACATTGGCTCCAGCATCTACTATAATGTTAGGATTCATTCTAGCAATTTTTTTCAAAACTGTTATTTCGCCATTGCTATAAATATCGTGGTTCCTATTTTCATATAACCTGTTCAATGACCTGCCGAATCCTGCAAGGGCTTTAAAAAATGAGTTGTGCGTGTTTTGTTTGAAAATCCTTTTTATTCTCGACATACAGTAGTTTTATGCTGAAACTTACCATCTAAAATAGAACAAAACAGACAAATTGTATCTTACATCATTCAACTCCTTAATTAGTAATCATTATGCTGCTCGATATTATTCCCAAACTGCCCATGCGTGATCCTTTTAAAACAAAGGATTATTATGTAACTCAATTAGGATTTGAACTTATTGGAGATTATGGGGATTATCTGCTTTTGAGAAAAGAGGGAATCGAAATCCATTTTTTTGAATTCAAGGATCTCGATCCCAAAGAGAATTACGGACAAGTATACATCAGGTTAAATGGTATTGATGCATTTTACCAGGAGTTGTTAGTTAGACATATAGCCATCCATCCAAATGGCCCATTAGAATTGAAACCATGGGGACAAAAAGAGTTCGCCCTTCTTGATCCTGATAACAATCTGCTCACTTTTGGAGAAAGTAGATAGTAATGTTTGAAAGATTTTGTAAATTTAAGTATGAAGGTAACGGAAGTTGAATATGTTTCAGGATACACCATCAGGGTAACCTTTTCTGACGGTGTCTCTGGTATTATTAATCTTGAAGGATTAGTTACAAAGGGTGTTTTTAAAGGATTGGCAGACAAGGCTAAATTTGAAAAAGTATATAACACAGGATATTCCATTGCTTGGTCAGATGAGCTTGAAATTGATGCATTGGCTCTGTACATGGAAATTACCGGAAAACATTTTGGAGAAATTGTAGATCGAAAGTTTTCCTATGCCGCAGATTAGTTATTTTCTAGGAGTGATCATCAGCATGTTTTATCGAGATCACAATCCACCTCATTTTCATGCGTTTTATGGAGATTTTGAAGCGATTATTGATATAGAACGAAATGAAATTATTGGAGGCCATCTCCCACCAAGAGTATTAGGATTAGTTGCAGAATGGACAGCCCTTCATCAACAGGAATTAATGGAAAATTGGGAAAGGGCAAAAAATCATGAAACTTTGAATAAAATTGAGCCTTTAGTTTAGGCTGCGTTGAAAATTTACACAAACAGGAACCTGACCACTGTATAGCCAATGAATAACATAATCATCACGAAAGTGGACAATAACAGTGAAGTGCTATAACGGATTAGCGTGATAGTTCTTCCGCCTCCGTAGAAGTTTTTCATCGCTTTGTAGCCGTAATACAATATCCAGACTAAAACGGCCATGGCAATCCAGTGGACAAACCCCAGGGGTTTGATATCACCGATGCTTTTCAGCACCATGTTCAGTGCGGTAGCCAGAAAACTGAACACATACAGGTGAATCACGAAAACGAGGTGCCCTACAAAACTGATTTCCTTCCTTCTGAAATACAACAGCTGCATGATCAGCGCCATAAATGGAAGTGAGATGATCAGTAGCTTGGGAAAGCTGTGGATAAAATCATCAATGAAACTGAATACTGTTCCCGACTGATCTTTCTGAAACCGCTCATCGATTTTGAGTGATTGTTTGTTCAGATAGCCTTTCATCCACCCATCTCTTTTCTCCTCCGGCAGTGAATCCTGGTACTTTTCATAGGACTTCACATCACTAAATCTGCTCAGGGTGCTATCATCTGAAAAGGAGATGTTTAAGGTGGAAGGAGTTTCGTTGGCGGACTGTCCGTCTAATTTAACCAACTCATTTTGATCGGGCAGTTTGACAAAAAACGCATAAAAGAGGTAAAAGAAAATAGCTGAAGTGAAGACGTACATCTGAACGGGAGGCAGGTAAGCTGATCGTTTACCTGCCAGATACGCCTTCGAAAGATAACCGGGTCGGGTGATGAGCAGTTTAGCTGTTTCAAAGAATTTGCCGTCAAAATGGGTGAACATGTGAACGAAATCACCAATCAGGTCTTTGATGGTCAACACCGGACTCCTGTTGGGTTGTCCGCATTTTGGACAATAAACATCTGCTACCTCGGCTCCGCAGTTGAGGCAGTCTTTTTCCTTCCGGATATGTCTGATGGCGCTCATGGTTCAAAGATAATCCATCTTCATTTTAAAGCTGAAAGTACACGCGCAATCAGG
>CANHUF010000069.1 GCA_947463715.1 Sphingobacteriales bacterium | reverse complement strand
CTTGCTGCTGTAGTTCCTATCATGAATATGGGTGGTGAGGAGTATGCTAAAATCGGCGTTGGACGGTCAACAGGTACAAAACTTATTTCAGCATGTGGCAATATCAATAAGCCTGGGGTTTATGAAATTGACATGACCATCTCTGTGGAGGAGTTTATCTACAGTGACGAGTATTGTGGTGGAATCCCCAACGGTAAAAAACTGAAAGCCTGTATTCCAGGTGGTTCTTCAGTTCCCATCCTCCCTGCAAATCTGTTGCTGAAGACTGCTAAGGGCGAAACCCGTTACATGAATTATGAAAGCCTTGCAGATGGAGGCTTTGCCACAGGCTCCATGATGGGTTCCGGTGGATTCATTGTGCTGGATGAAGATCAGTGTATTGTGAAAAATACACTTACACTTGCCAGATTCTACAGACATGAAAGCTGTGGACAATGCTCGCCTTGCCGGGAAGGAACAGGATGGATGGAAAAAATCCTCCATAAGATTGACGCTGGAAAAGGTGAAATGAGTGATATTGATTTGTTATGGGATATTCAGCGAAAAATTGAGGGAAATACGATTTGTCCGCTTGGAGATGCTGCCGCCTGGCCGGTAGCTGCTGCAATCAGGCATTTCAGGGATGAATTTGAGTGGCATATCAACAATCCGGAATTGTGTCTGACAAAAAATTACGGATTGGCGCACTATGCCGATGAAATACATGTTCCAGCATAAACTCAGGATAAGAACCTGTTAAAAGGATTATATGACCGAAGCAGTTAAAACACTGAAAGTAACGATCGACAACATCACCATTGATGTTCCGGCAGGTACAACTGTACTGCAGGCGGCCAGGATGATTGGCGGTGATGTGGTGCCCCCTGCAATGTGCTACTACAGCAAACTGCAGGGCAGTGGCGGAAAATGCCGTACCTGTCTTGTTGAAGTAAGCAAGGGAAGCGAGGCTGATCCCCGCCCCATGCCCAAACTTGTGGCAAGTTGCCGCACCGGTGTGATGGATGGCATGGAAGTCAAGAATATGACCAGTAACCGCGTGGGTGATGCCCGCAATGGTGTTGTGGAGTTTTTACTCCTTAATCATCCCCTCGATTGCCCTGTGTGCGATCAGGCCGGGGAATGTCACCTTCAGGATCTTGGTTATGAGCATGGCAAACAGGGGACACGTTACGAATTCAAGCGCAGGACATTTGAGAAACACGACCTTGGGCCATACATTCAGTTGCACATGACCCGTTGTATTCTTTGTTACCGTTGCGTCTTTACAGCAGATCAGCTCACTGAAAAGCGTGTTCATGGCATCTTGAGCAGGGGAGACCATGCAGAAATTGCTACGTACATTGAAAAATCACTCGATAATAACTTTATCGGCAATGTGATTGATGTTTGTCCTGTTGGTGCACTTACCGATAAAACCTTCCGTTTCAAAAATAGGGTATGGTTTACAAAGCCTGTTCTGGCGAATAGAAATTGCAGCTGCTGCAGTGGAAAAGTAACACTTTGGCAGCGTGGTGAAGAGGTCTTGCGTGTAACTGCGCGTAAGGACCAATGGGGTGAAGTGGAAGAATGGATTTGTAATGAATGCAGGTTTGAAAAGAAAAAAACAAGTGACTGGATTATTGATGGCGCAGCTCCGGTAAACAGGCATTCAGTCATATCTCAGGGGCATTATGAACATACCATTAAACCAGCAGAAACATTTTCTGCGGTTATGGATGGCAGAAATCCACAACTGCTGATGGATATTCATACTGTTAGTGAGGTCAATGATCCTGCTATAGACTTGAGCCAGGTAAACGGGCCCGCAACAAGTGCGCTGTACGCTAAAACAGATAAAAAACATTGATCGATATGGAAATGCTGGCGATAGATCTTTCACTGGGACTGGAAAAGCTTTTGCTGATCGGTGGAATCATATCTTTTTCACTTTTGGTAGCCATGTATACAACATATGGTGAACGCAAGATTGCTGCCTGGATGCAAGACAGAAGAGGTCCGAATAGGGCTGGTCCCTTTGGACTATTGCAGCCTGCAGCAGATGGGTTGAAATTATTTTTCAAGGAAGAAATTATTCCCCTCACATCCAACAGGATGTTGTTTGTACTGGGTCCTGCATTGGCTATGATAACAGCGATGCTAACCAGTGCGGTTATTCCATGGGGACCAACCATTGAGGTTTTCGGACGTCAGGTTAGCTTGCAGATTGCAGATGTCAATATTGGTATCCTGTATATTTTCGGTGTGGTGAGTATGGGCGTTTACGGTATCATGATTGGTGGTTGGGCCTCTAATAATAAGTTTTCACTGATGGCTGCTGTGCGTGGTGCTTCCCAGATCATCTCCTATGAGTTGGCCATGGGGTTATCACTGATAGCGCTATTGATGCTTACCGGAACGCTCAGTCTCAAATCCATCGTTGCACAGCAGATGACCGGAGGTTGGAATATCATTTACCAGCCACTCGGTTTTCTTATTTTCCTGATCTGTGTTTTTGCTGAATGTAACAGAACGCCCTTTGACTTACCAGAGGCAGAGAATGAATTGAATTTTGGTTATCACCAGGAGTATTCATCTATGAAACTTGGACTTTACCTGTTTGCAGAATATGTAAACATGTTTATCTCCAGCGCAGTTGTAGCTACCCTGTTCTTCGGAGGATATGATATTCCTTTTGTTGATGAAGCTGCACTCGCTGCCAATATTGGTGTAAATGCAACAGCAGCTCTTGGTTTCGCGGCATTGTTCAGCAAAATACTGTTCTTCCTTTTTCTGTTCATATGGGTACGTTGGACTATCCCCCGTTTCAGGTATGACCAGCTCATGGATCTGGGATGGAAGAAACTGATTCCGCTGGCATTGGCCAATATGCTGATAACTGCAGTTGTTGTTTTATGGCTAAATAAATAAATCTATGGCTACATTAACGAATAGGGCGAAAGTACTGGAGCAGAAGCCGATGAGCTTCATGGAAAGGTTATACCTCCCGGCAATCCTGAAAGGTATGGGCATTACGCTGAAGCACATGTTCCAGAAGAAAGCTACCATACATTATCCTGAAGAAAAACGTCCATTCAGCCCTGTATTCAGGGGTTTGCACGTTTTGAACAGGGATGAGGAAGGAAGAGAAAATTGTACAGCCTGCGGATTATGCGCTGTAGCCTGTCCTGCAGAAGCCATCACCATGGAAGCGGCTGAACGTTTGCCTAATGAGGAACACCTGTACAGGGAAGAAAAATATGCAGCCAAATATGAAATCAATATGCTTCGTTGCATATTCTGCGGATTATGTGAAGAGGCTTGTCCCAAAGACGCCATCTATCTTTCAGAAACTTTTGCCCCTTCCAACTTTACAAGAAAAGGATTCATCTATTCAAAAGACGAGTTACTGATTCCCAATCCTGTTACAAACAAGGAAAGCTTTGAGGCAGCAAAAGGACAACGTGAGCAGCAATTAAAAAATAAATAACCCATGCACATTACTGAAATTCTTTTTTGGATATTGACTGCGCTGGCGCTGTTCAGTGCATTGATGGTGGTTTCCAGTGATAATCCGGTGCACAGTGTCTTGTGGCTGATACTTGTATTCATGGCCATTACCGGTCATTATATTTTGATGAATGCACAGTTTCTGGCGATTGTTAACATGATTGTTTATGCTGGAGCCATTATGGTACTCTTCCTTTTTGTAATCATGTTCATGAACCTTAACAAGGATAGCGAACCACAGAAAAGCGTTTGGCTCAGGCTGGCAGCAGTTGTTTCTGGAGGAAGCCTTTTGCTTATTCTCGTTGCTGCACTGAAAGACAATGGAGGATATATCAACAGCATGAAAGGCGAGGGAAGTATCGGACTTATCAAAAACCTGGGTAATACCCTGTTTACTGAATATGTTGTGCCATTTGAGATCAGCAGTATTCTCTTCCTCAGTGCCATGGTAGGTGCTGTAGTTCTTGGGAAAAAAGAATCTTCAACACCAGCAGCTTAAATTAATTTATATGCCAATCATACCCGTTAATTATTACATATTCCTGTCTCTGGCGCTCTTTGCCATTGGCATTGTTGGTGTTTTGACCCGCAGAAATGCAATCATCATCTTCATGTGTATAGAACTCATGCTGAATGCTGTTAATATTTTATTGGTTGCCTTTTCTAAAATGCACCATGTTGCTGCTTATGCACTTGATAAAACCACCACTGTTGGAACAGAGGCACAGCTGTTTGTGTTTTTTATCATGGTGGTTGCAGCGGCGGAAGTGACTGTTGGACTGGCAATTATCGTGATGTTGTACCGAAATATCCATTCTGTTGATATCAATTTCCTCAACAGGCTTAAACACTGATTTTTCAATTGACTGACAAGTTATAATGACTGATATGAGTAAATTCGTTTTTCTGATCCCGCTCCTGCCGTTTGTTGGTTTTTTGATCAACGGGTTGGGAAGAAACTTTCTTTCCAAAACATTTACAGGCATCATTGGAAGTGGCGTGCTTGTTGCGTCATTTGTACTGAGCTTGCTGGCTTTCTCTCAAGTTTCTGAACCAGGGTTTACGGTTCAGGTTATTAACCTCTTTGATTTTATCAAAGTAGCAGGATTGAATATTCCATTTGCGTTTCAGATAGATCAGCTCAGTTCTCTTTTTCTTTTGATCATAACTGGCATTGGGTCTCTGATTCATATATACTCTATTGCTTACATGCATGAAGAGACACCTGCACATTTTGCACGTTATTTTGCATACCTCAATCTCTTCGTTTTTTCCATGTTATTGCTTGTAATGGGGGCCAACTTCATTGTCATGTTCATAGGATGGGAAGGTGTAGGACTCTGCTCTTATTTATTGATTGGATACTGGTTTGGTAATAACAGCTACAACAATGCTGCAAAGAAGGCTTTCATCATGAACCGCATAGGTGACCTCGGCTTCCTCCTGGCTATTTTCTGGATGCTTTCCCAGTTCGGTTCAATTACCTATGCAGAAGTTTTTGCAAAAGCTTCAACTGCACCGGTTACCGTACTCACTGGGATAACCATACTTCTTTTTATAGGTGCAATGGGTAAGTCTGCTCAGATTCCGCTTTACACCTGGTTACCAGACGCAATGGCCGGACCAACCCCCGTTTCTGCGCTTATCCACGCAGCTACCATGGTTACTGCAGGTATTTACATGATTGCAAGAAGCAATGTACTCTACAGCCTTGCACCAACAACACAACATCTGGTTGCTATTGTTGGTATTGCCACTGCATTACTTGCCGCAACAATCGCACTCAAACAAAACGACATTAAAAAAATCCTGGCCTATTCAACTGTCAGTCAGCTCGGACTCATGTTCATGGCATTGGGGGTAGGGGCTTATACCGGTGGCGTTTTCCACGTTATGACGCATGCATTTTTCAAGGCTTTGCTTTTTCTCGGTGCAGGCAGTGTGATTCATGCGATGCATCATGAGCAGGATATTATGAAAATGGGCGGACTGCGAAAAAAGCTTCCAATCACCCATATTACATTTCTGATTGGTTGTCTTGCCATTGCAGGCCTACCTCCTTTTTCAGGGTTTTTCTCCAAAGATGAAATTCTTGCTGCCGCACATGATATGCATCCCATATATTATGCTTTAGGAGTTATCACTTCCCTTATGACTGCATTCTACATGTTCAGGTTGTATTTTCTTACTTTTTCCGGAACATTCAGGGGGACTGAAGCACAGGCGGAGCACTTGCACGAATCACCTTTTTCAATGACTTTCCCGCTGATAATCCTTGCCTTGTTCTCAATAGCCGGAGGCTGGGTGGGTATTCCTGCAGTTTTTGCAGAAAATGCACATAAATTATCAGCCTTCCTACTACCTGTATTACCTGAAAGACATCAGCATCATCACTTCTCACATTCCATGGAACTTATGATGATGGGTGCAGTGGTTTTGTTGATAGTTGTAATGATTCTTATTGCAGCTAAAAAGTTTGCCTCCGTTAAATCATCCGAAGAAAAGCAGCTTTCAGGTCTGGGTAAATTCCTCGCCAACAAATGGTACGTTGATGAATTTTACGACCTTGTTGTTGTTAAGCCAGTAAGCCAGCTTGCTGCATTCTTAAGCAGGGTTGTGGATCAGAAAATCATTGACGGACTGGTCAATGGTGTAGGAAAGGGTGTCCAGTTCAGCGCCAGGCAGTTGAGGTGGTTGCAAAGTGGACAGACAGGTTCTTACGTGCTGATAATGACAGTATCCATCATATTATTTTTCATTTTCCAGTTGCTCTGGAAAGCCTAATCAAACGCATTGAATATGTTCGCAGCTTTTGATAATTTTCCCGCTTTACTGATCTGGTTGCCACTGGCTGGAGGTCTGCTTTCTTTTTTCATCAAATCAGAAAAAGGCGCCAAGGCAAATGCCATGATATTTTCTCTGCTTAGTTTGGTCGTCATGCTTACTGCCTTGTTTTTTACGGCATCCAAGCATTTCATGCTCAATCAGGTGAGTTATGTATGGTTACCCGGAATTGGAAGCAGTTTTGGACTTATCCTTGACGGACTGACCAGAATACTCAGTTTACTTACGGTAATCATTTTCCCCATTGTTTTTCTGATGGTGCCAGCAAACAGGTATATCCATGCCAACAGGTTTTATGGTTTGATGCTTTTGACACAGTGTGGACTACTTGGCGTTTTTATGGCAACAGATGCCCTGGTATTCTATCTATTCTGGGAGCTTGCGCTGATACCTGTTTATTTTCTTTCATCTGTTTGGGGTGGAGAAAAGCGAATCAGGGCAACATTTAAATTTTTCATTTATACATTTCTTGGATCACTCTTTCTGCTGATTGGCATACTATACATGTATCTGAAGACTGGTACAGGATCATTTGGACTGGTTGCATTTTACAATGCACAGCTTTCTCAAACAGAGCAGTTCTGGATGTTTGGATTATTTTTCATTGCATTTGCCATCAAAATGCCCGTTTTCCCTTTCCATACCTGGCAGCCCGAGGCCTATGAGGAGGCTCCGACACCAGTAACTATGGTGTTGAGCGGTGTGATGGTGAAAATGGGACTTTTTGGTGTACTGAGGTGGTTATTGCCTATGTTCCCATTGGCAGTCAAAGAGTTTAATACGGTAATCATTGTTGTAATCGTATCGGGAATGGTCTATGCCTCCTTTATTGCCATATACCAGGATAGCATCAAGCGATTGATTGCATACTCATCCATTGCACATATTGGATTAATGGCAGCGGGTGCATTTACACTCAAAGACAGTGCCATTCACGGACTAACTTTGCAGATGTTCAACCATGGAATCAATATTGTGGCATTATGGGTAGCGGCTGATATTGTGGAACGTCAAACAGGGGTCACCCGAATATCACAACTGGGTGGTATTGCCCGCAAAGCGCCAATTCTTACTATTTTCCTTGTTATAGCGGCATTTGCCAATATCGCTTTGCCACTCACCAATGCATTTGTGGGTGAATTGATGATCTTCAATGGATTGTTCCAGTTTAAACCATGGATCGCCGCATTTGCAGGTTTGAGCATAATCCTTTCTGCTGTATATACTTTAAACATGGTTAAAAATGTGTTCTACGGAGAGCCGGTAGCGGCAACGTCAACCTTTACAGACATCAACAGGTTACAGGGGCTTGCACTTACTGTGCTAACTGTACTGATTTTTGTTGTTGGCGTTTATCCCGATCCATTCTTTAAATTAATCCATGAAACGGTTGGATTGATTGTAAATAAATATGTTACCATCTAAAATATTCTTTGGTTTATGAATGCAATAATTGTAGCTGCTTTGTGGGGTGTACTGATGATGTATGCCGGATTCGTTGCCAAAGGCAGGTCAACCAACCTGCTTGCGGTAACAGGTGTTATTGTGCTGCTTGTAGTGAACTGGCTTGAATACCTCGGACTTTCAATTTTCAGTATCGATACAAAAGGCATGCTGGTTTACAACAGCTTCGGACTGCTCTTCAATGAAGTCATTTTGTTTGCTACACTCATGTATTTCCTCCTTTCAGGTCAGGAGTTGGGCAAGAGCAATAAGACGCCTTCCGATTTATATGCACTGATATTTTTCATTCTTGCAGGAATCGCAATAATCGCAGGCTTCAAGTCTTTGCTGATGTTATTCATTGGTATCGAGATTGTATCAATTCCCCTTTATGTATTAGCAGGCAGCGCCAAAACAAACCTCAAATCCAACGAAGCTGCGTTGAAATATTTCCTGATGGGTTCTTTTTCAACCGGACTCATGCTGATGGGTATTGCATTTTTATATGGAGATGCGGGTACTTTTTTCCTTGAAGGCATCAATGCAGGCATGGGAATTATCTCTCCCATGAAAGGCATCGGTTTAGTACTCTTGCTGGCCTCTATGTCTTTCAAGGTTTCTGCAGCACCTTTCCATTTCTGGACACCGGATGTATACGATGGGAGTCCCACTGTTTTTACATCCTTCATGGCAACCATTGTTAAATCTGCAGGTTTTTTTGCTTTCCTTAAATTGTTTGAATCTGCATTTGGCAACATCCATCGTGAGTGGCAAATCTTAATGGCTGTAATTGTGTTCTTGACTCTGGTTATTGGTAATGTTACTGCGGTATTTCAGCAAAGTGTTAAGCGGATGCTCAGCTATTCCTCTATCGCGCAGGCCGGATTCATGCTGCTTGGTATTTTTGCCCTTAATGTCTTTGCCAAGCAGGGGATGATACTCTATTTTGCAGCGTACAGCCTTGCAACAATTGCAATTTTTGCTGTGCTCGCCAGGTTTAAAGATGACTCAATAGAATCATTCAATGGATTTGCCCGGAGGCAGCCTTTGGTTGCCATGTCATTGTTGGTTTCTTTTTTATCTCTTGCAGGTATTCCACTCACCGCCGGTTTTTTTGCAAAATATTTCATGTTACTGGCAGTATTAAAGGATGCAACCATGCTATGGCTCGTAGTGGTAGCCATCCTGTGTGCTGCAGTGAGTGTTTATTATTATTTCAGGGTTATTCAGGCCATGTATTTCAAAGACCTTACTGCAGACCAGGAACAGCAGCAGTTGCCTGAATTCAACAGGGCTTTCAAAATAATTATTTTGATCAATTCATTGTTGATTCTTGCTTTGGGTATTCATCCAGACTGGCTGACAAACCTGCTATGATCGTTTTCAAGGCTTAATTTACTCCGTTCATCAAACTTTTTGATGACTCACCCATTGTTTGCCTAATTTTAGGGAATGAAACCATTGGATAACCTGGTGCTGGCCTGGAGAACGGTGCGCGCCAATAAGCTAAGGACAGGTATAACTGTAGCCATTATCGCATTTGGCATCATGGCCCTTGTTGGCATATTTACAGCCATCGAAGCGATGAATGAAAGCCTGCGGGATAGTTTTTCAACCATGGGCGCCAATGCCTTCAGTCTCCGGTTTAAGGAGCGAAGAATCGGCTTTGGCAGGGGTGCTGAGGTTTCAAAAACCAATACTAAAAATCAGCGAAGGGAAAGAAAATCAAATACAGGAAAGATAATTACTTACCATCAGGCTCAGCTATTCAAGCAGTTGTATCAGTTTCCCTCAGCAGCAGTAAGTATCGGCCTGAATGGTTCGCGTAACCTGGTGGTTAATTTTGAAAACAAGAAAACCAATCCAACCGTTACCATGAGTGGGGGAGATGAAAACTACCTGCTCCTCAATGGGTATGAAATTGCCTATGGGCGTAATTTTAACAGAAGAGATGTGGAAAGTGGCCAGGATATCTGCATCATCGGTAAAGATGTGGCATTTAAACTCTTTGGATCCAGGTTTGACCGTGCCCTTGATCAGGTTATCCGTGTTGGAGGTAACAAATACAGGGTGATTGGAGTCACCAAGGAAAAGGGTTCAAGCTCTTTTTTACAG
>CANHUF010000068.1 GCA_947463715.1 Sphingobacteriales bacterium | reverse complement strand
TTGATTCTGTTTTACTTGCAATAAGCCTAAGCCTTTGCAGCAGGTAGTTTTTAACCAGATGCAATACACAAAATCCAACAACTATGAAAGCCAATGAAATCAGGTAACTACGGATGGTATTTTCCCAATATATCAGTTCCAACATATCTTTCATAAGCAATAATTATTTCTCCAGCTTCACATCAAGCACATGTACGTATGTGGCATCATCATTTATGGTGGTGGTCACTTCACCTTCAATGCCTTTATATTTACCTGTACCACCTATAAAAGCCTTTCCGTCTCCATGACTGTGTGCTGTATCACCGAGATTCATTGGTTCAATTTTTATTATTGAAGTAAAATTATTGAATTTGTTAAACAATCAGGAAATATGATTGTACTATATTGAATGCCAGATAAAATCAACACAAAGGATAAAAGATTTCCATAACACTTGCTGGCAAACAAGGATTATAAGTAACCGTTGGATGTTTTTACACCCAATTAACGCATATCAATTTATTACATGTGATATTCATTTAATTATTGTAACTTTTAGTATAATATTTATCAATATGAAAAATAAGCTGCTATTATTAATCATTCCAATTTTAGCTTTTTCACTGAACATAAACGCCCAAAAAACAAATGCACAGCGCTTGCTTCTTTTAGAAGACCAAATGGGAAAAGCAAAAACAGCAGGTGAAAAAACCAATATATTAATGGAAGCATCTTCCATTCCAGGGTTCACAAGTTTTATGTTTATAAGTAAATCTTTGAATGATGATGCTGTAAAGAAAGACGCTGCTCTATTGGTTGCCCGTTTGGCTTTGACAGATAAAAACACTAGAGGACCAGAAGTAAGGGCTGTTTTAGCCAAGGCCATGCCACTTATAAAAGGAAATGCAGCACTCGTAAATAAACTGACAACCTATTTGATTGGGTCTCCCAATGATAATGGGTTTGTGAATTTATTCAACGGCAAAGATTTAAGCGGTTGGAAAGGATTGGTTGCCAATCCAATTGAAAGAAACAAAATGTCTGCCAATGAACTAAAGGCTGCTGAACTGATTGCCAACGAAGAAATGAAAAAAGACTGGCATGCAAAAGATGGATTGCTGGCTTATGAGGGTCATGGCGATAACATAGTAACAGAAAATAAATACGGAAATTTTGAATTGTATGTAGATTGGAAAATAACTGAAAAAGGAGATGCCGGTATTTATTTAAGAGGTAGTCCCCAGGTTCAAATATGGGACTCCAGCAGAAGAGAAGTTGGTGCACAAGTTGGGTCAGGAGGATTATACAACAACCTGAAGGGCAAGAGTATGCCTTTGGTGTATGCAGACAACAAAATAGGGGAATGGAATAATTTTCACATCATCATGAAAGGCGATAAAGTAACCGTTTATTTAAATGGGTTACTGGTGACAGACAACCTGACCTTTGAAAATTATTGGGACCGTAACCTGCCGATATTTGATAAAGAACAAATCGAACTACAAGCACACCGTACAATGGCATTCTATAGAAATATTTATGTGAGAGAAATCCCGGCAGATGAAATAACAACGGTTGGTATTTCAGAAAAAAACGACAAAGATGTTGAAGCAGCACCAACCTTAACAATTGGAATGAATTACAAAGGAGGTAAAGTGGCTTACCTTTTAACTCCTTCGGATCCGGGTTATGATCCTAATGTACAACATGGAATAATTGCGGCAGTTGAAGATCTTCCAGGTGTGGCAGTATGGGGATGTTCCGAGAAATTCATTGCTGGTCGCTCTACATTGGGCTCAGGCAATCAAAATACGATAGATATTGCATCGGGATGCAGTACTGTTGAAACTGCGGCTAAACTGTGCAGCAATTTAGTTCAAGGTGGATACGATGATTGGTACTTACCCAGCAAGGACGAATTGAATAAGTTGTTTTTACAAAAAAAGGCAATTGGGGGTTTTAAGGAATTCTGTTATTGGAGTTCCACGGAAACAGGCAAATACAACGCTTGTTCACAAATATTTGACAATGGTTTTCAAACCGCCAATGACAAGAGTACAACTTTCAATGTTCGACCTATTCGGTCGTTTTAATTATAAACTGTTGGTTCTCTTGCCATATTGATTTATTAAGAGACAGCTTTTCTGGTTCTTTGTATTTGCTGTAAATCAATTGACAAAATCTATTCACTGCGTTAAATATTTTAAACCTGCCTCGAACTTTCTATCATGAAAAAATACTCCGTTTTTGCTTTCTGTCTGCTGGTGTTTGCTGCCTCTTGTACTTCAAATAAAACAGATAAAGCATTACCCCGAATCGCCATCGCAGGACTGGCTATCGAATCGAGCACCTTCTCGCCTGCGCTAACACATGAACCGGCTTTCAAAGCCAGAGTTGACAGCAATATTTTTAAAGCATACCCTTTTTTATCAGCAGACTCCACTTTGCGCAAAAGTGCTAACTGGTTTCCGACATTGCAGGCGCATGCACTCCCAGGGGGCACTGTTACGCGTGAAGCATACGAATCACTGGTTAACCAAACCCTCGAAAAATTGAAAGCGAATCTTCCATACGATGGTTTGTTTTTTGATATTCATGGCGCCATGAGTGTAGTTGGCATGGATGATCCGGAAGGTGATTTTATAATCCGTGTGCGCAAAGTGGTAGGTACAGAAACATTGATATCGACGTCAATGGATTTACATGGTAACGTATCAGAGCGGCTGGCCGAAAATACTGACCTCATCACCTGCTACCGGATGGCTCCTCATGAAGATGCCATCGCCTCGAAAAGAAGAGCAGTTCAAAACCTGATAGATCGTTTGGTTTCAGGAAAAGGTAAACCCGCTTTCAAAGCCTGGATTCCTGTCCCCATCTTACTCCCAGGCGAAAAAACAAGTACACGCATAGAACCCGGTAAAAGTCTCTATGCACAAGTAGACCCCATCACCAAACGCCCTGGCATCATCGATGCGGCAATTTGGATTGGCTATGCATGGGCCGATGAACCGCGCAATCATGCTGTAGTCATGGTTACGGGAGACGACCAAAAAGCAGTAGGAGAAGCTGCTGAAAGTCTCGCTGCCAGCTTTTGGGATGTTCGCTCAAAATTTGAATTTGTTGCCCGCGTTGCCGATCTCAATGAAAGCCTAAACATGGCGTTGGCAAGCGACAAAAAACCATTCATGATCAGTGACATGGGTGATAATCCTACTGCAGGAGGAGCCGGAGATGTAACCTGGACACTCACCAAACTACTAGATCGACCTGAATTCAAATCTGTAACAGGACCAAACCTCATTTATGCCTCCATCCCAGCACCAGAGTTGGTAGCAAAAGCCGTTGCTGCAGGTGTTGGCGCAAAAGTTGAAGGTCTGGCTGGCGCTGCTGTCGACAACCGCTTTGCTCCGCCAGTCAAACTCACAGGTATTGTTGAATCCATTCACCAGGGCGATATAGACGCAGAAACTGAAGTGGTCATTCGCGTTGGTTCTATCCATGTTATTACCACCAAAAAAAGAAAACCTTACCACCATGAAAGTGATTTTCTCAACCTGGGATTAAAACCCAGAGAGGCTGATATAGTGGTTGTCAAGATTGGTTACCTGGTGCCTGAATTGTATGATATGCGAGGCGACTGGATTATGGCACAAACTCCAGGTGGTGTGGATCAGGACCTTGAACGCCTTGGGCACAAAAGAATTATCCGACCAATGTATCCACTGGATAAAGATATGGCAGATCCTGATCTGAAAGCCAGATTCATGAAAGCATCTAATCAATGAGGTGTTGATGACTTTTGTTCATCTATACTTCACAATCAACTCCAACTGATTGGTCTTAAAGTTGATATAACCAAAGAACTAAGCGCTACGGAACTTGAATGCAAAGACATCTAATTTCATTAGCAGTATGACTAAGCACATTTACATCATACTTCTGCTGTTTGTCTTCGTCAGTAGCAACCTGTTTGCACAAACGAAAACAGACTCTGCAAAAGGTAACTGGACTATATCCGGTTATACAGATGTGTATATTTCAGGAAATAAATCAGGCGAGAATAAACAGAAAATTTCAAATTTTCAATTCAACCACAACCGCTATAACCAGCCTGCGCTAAACCTGGCTTACTTGGGTATCGCACATGAAAGCAACTCCTTCAGAATGGAAATGACAGTTCATGCCGGCACCTATGTACACGACAACTACGCCGCAGAATCTGGCTTCTTCAGAAACATCAATAAAGCATATGCCGGTGTTCTTTTGAATAAAAAAAGAAGTATGTGGCTGGATGTCGGCATCTTTCCGTCCTTCATAGGTTTTGAAAGCGCGGTATCATTTGATAACCTCACCCTTACCCGTTCTCTGCTTGCAGAAAACTCACCTTACTTTCTTTCAGGTATTCGACTTCATCAAAAATTAAATGACAATAACGAACTCAATACTTATTTACTCACAGGCTGGCAAAGAATAACCATGCTGAAAGGAAATTCACTTCCCTCAATAGGTTTTCAGTGGTTGCATTTTTTCAATGAAAGCACAAAATTCAATTGGAGCTTTTTTGCCGGAACCGATCAACCGGATGCAAACAGAAAAATGAGGTACTTCAATAATTTCTATTACCAAAGCACTAAAAAAAAATTCGCTTATACACTTGGATTCGATCTCGGCTTCGAACAAAAAATGAAAGGTGCATCGAGCAACAACTACTGGCTATCACCTGTGTTAATCGCTCAATATACTTTGCATGATCAATTAAAGCTGGCTGGTCGAATTGAAAAATACAACGACCCTTCAAGCGTCATAACACGTGGAGCCAATAACCAAGTCCTCAATGCCAATGGCATTTCCTTCAACCTGGATTATGCACCAACTAAATCCCTTTTACTGAGAGCAGAATGGAGAAAGCTCAGTGCTAGCAACAATGTATTTCAAATAAAATCTGGTACCACAAACAACATCAATTACTTTATTATCTCAGCAAGTTACAAGTTCAATTACTTGTTAAAATAGTTACGCTCAATCTGCCTCTCATACTTCTTCCAGAAAGAAAAGAAAGAGCCTTTTACTGGAAGTGAGGCCTGAATCATCCACTCACGCGGATCTTCAATGCCTTTATAATGCCTGTTCAATGGGTGTTCGCGGTAATACAATATGGATGTGCGGGTATTCTTTTGTAATTCAGCAAAACTCCCGACAAACACCTGAATACCTTCAATCTTTTTACACTGCTCCATCATGAAGGCAATACATCCATCAGAAACAGGATAACGTTCAAAAAATTCAGGTTCAAGCAACAAGACCCTGTTTGCATCTTCGCCTTTGCGCCAGGTAGGTGATAAATTGTAATAATTATAAATGCAGGTCGGCTTGCTATTATCAATAGTAATTGGCGCAGCAACTGGTAAATTAGTTGTTAAGTTTAAATCAACAGACTCTAACAAATGCGCAGGAGCTGATGCTTCGGCCAATTCTTCATAACTGCAATCTATATAAGTTTTGCGTTGACTTGATTTTGCGTAATGGTTGATGTTTTCCTGATTCGCAATATATTTCTTGCTGGAAAAAGTTCCCGCAACCCACTGCCAGCTTAAGGCATTGGAAGCCCAATCTCCATCGAGCAAATGGTAATACATCCACTTCGCAGCATCATGCCAGTGAAATCCTGCCAGGTTGCAGTTCATGAAGGCAGTATACATCCTCAGGTGATTGTGCATATAGCCTGTTTGCTTCAACACTTTAATGGATGCATCAATCGCTTCAATGCCCGTGGTTGCGTGATCGACCGACAAACTCATGCCATTATTAAACTTTGCTCCCTGCTCTTGCTTCAGATCAGTATGAATTCGTTCGCCTTCGCTTTGCCAGACTCGCTGAAAGAACTCCCGCCAGGCCATTTGTTGCACAAACTTCTGCACATGATAGTATTTAAATCCTCTTTTCACGAGGTGCAACAAAACAGTTTTGGTATCAATTACTCCCCTTGAAATATAGGGGGAAAGCTGGGTGACAGCACCTTCGGTGAAATTACGCGACTTCCCATAGGCAATAGGGTCTATTTCATCCAAACGGCTAATCAGTTCAGCGTAGGTCATTAGCGTTTGCTGATTTTATTGAGGGAAATCTGACGCTGCATCGTGCATTTGAACCTGTCTATTTCAGGATTTCTTTTCATGAGGTGTTTCTGGCTTACCCCACTGTTCACCCTTTCGCGCCAAAGCAGAAAACTTTTTCTTTTAAGGTTTTTGCGCATCAATTCAATCACCTGCGCTTCTGATAGTCCAAATTGAATTTCAATCGCTTCAAAGGGCGTCCGGTCTTCCCACGCCATTTCAATGATCCTGTCGATGTCCACTTCCGTCATCATGCAGGATAAACAACAAAGGAGCACCTAAGTTCAATTTCATTTGAAAGAGTTTACTCAGGAAAATTTAGTTACATATCACTTTTAAGTACTTAAAAATGTAAAATATCACACTTTTAACGACTTAAACCCTATTTCACTGGCAGGAAAGTAAACATCCATTTTACGGGTGTCTGCCAGTCATGGGCCTTGAAAGTACCTACTGGTGCTTTGATCAACACAGAGTTCCATCCTTTCTGGAGCCGAATAATAGTAGGAGCCCGGTAGCTGTACCCTTCATCAATCAAGGGCACTTCTGGATCTCCCTTGGCACCGGGTCTGGTCCACAGTGGAGCAGGAACAAGCTTCCCATTAACCCAAACCGCACTTCCCTTAATATCCCAGGCGTTAGCGGGTGGTGTGTTTGTGGCAGGCGACCTCGACAAGTCATAAAACCCAATCCAGAAAGGATACTCACCTGCTTCATCCCGCCAGATCTTTGTTGTAGCATACCAGGTGGAATTTTCTTTTGCCCCATCCACAGCGCCTTTGATCAAAGGATCCCAGAAATGGCGCATCACAATTGTTCCTCCAGTAACCTGCTTAACGGCTTTGGGCAATCCTAATCCGTTCTTACCTTTTTCTATGTCAAATGAACGCTGAACATCACCTCCGTTTTCGAACGGACCAAACAGTTCCCATTGCTGATTGGACTGCTGCTGATATGGGAAATACTTTCCTTTAAAGTAAAGTTGCTTTTGCTCCATTAAACGGCTTTCAAAGTCCTTAAAGGCGGACAAATCGCCATCAGAAATATTGGCAATCCAACCCGCCTTTCCTCCACCTCTCCAACTGCGCTCAGCAAATGCCAGCATACCGGGATAAACGGGATTCATTTTCAACACATCATCATCCCTGCCCACGTTCCTGTCGTGCCAGAGGCACAAAATAGCACCAAGCGCCAGACTATCACCCTGCTGCTGGTTACAGAGCTGTCTGTTGAAAATGGTGGTGACCGCCTCAAGCGGATCATGGTGATTCAAATAGAGATGTCTGGAGTCTATATAGGGAACACCGGGAACAATAAATGACCGCTTGGCATCTTCCCGCCACAACTGCCGGATGGTGGTATTGTTGAAGTTACCTCCCGGTTGCCAGCCAATGACCTTTTTCCCCCTGGCTTCCAACAGGGCCGTCATCTCCGGTACAAAAGCCGTATCCTTGATGCGCACTTCGTCTGAACCAATGTGCACATAGGGCATATCATAGGTATCGCAAATCTCATTCAGGATTTTCTTCAAAACAATTTTACCACTATCACTTTGCATGTCAAATCCCATGGCACGTGTAAAAGCGGCACTGTGTCCGGGCATATCGATTTCAGGTATTAAAGTAATGAACCTTTCCTTGCAATAAGCAATCAGGTCTTTGATCTCTTCAACAGTGTAATATTTTCCCTTGTTGCGCAACATGTGTTTTGCATCAGTTAACTGCGGGAATGACTTCACCTCAAATCGCCAGGCAATATCTTCTGTTGGATGAAAATGAAAAATATTCAGCTTGTTTGCTGCCATCACATCAATCTGCTGCTTAAGCAGGTCTACCGACATATAATTCCTTCCCACATCAATCATGTAGCCTCTGATGGCAAATGCAGGCCAGTCGGCTATCTCACAACCATCCACAACAACACCATCACGCATCAGTTGTTTCAGGGTTTGTAGGCCATTAAAGATGCCATGTGGTGTTGGTGCAGTAATCTTTATTTGGTTAGAAGTTACCTGCAAAATGTATCCTTCTGTTTTATTTTTAATAGAGGGTTGATCTGCCAGTTCAAGGGCAATATGTGGTTCATTTGGTACAGCATTCGATTTTACTTCCAATCGCAAGCCAATCGACTGAATATATTTCTGTAAACTGGTTGCTTCTTTTTGCAACCGTGAATCAGATACAACAATTGTTTTTGCTTGATACAAAGAGAATCTTTCGGTTGTCCATTTCACTTGCTGTGGCAAGGGAATCAAAGCTGCCTTTTCTGCTACACCATTCACGTAAGGATAGACCACATGTTTCCACAGCATGTATCCTTCACCCATCAGGTGCAATCCGTCATTGGTATACCGCTGATCCATCCTGCCGTCGGCGGCTGTAAAGGGTGTATGCAAATCCACATAAGTGTATTGATGTGCTGTTGCTGCTTCTCTCAGCTTCGCATTTACATCCCGAATCTGCTGACCCTTGCTGGTATGTCCACCAAACTTTTTGTAATGATCAGTCACAGGCAAAATACTCTGGATGAAGAGTTGTGTAGCCGGACTCTCCTGCTTCAGATAGTCTGCGGCGAATAAGATGTTTTTAACTACACTGTCAACGCTGGCTCCGCGAGACAAATCATTTGTCCCAATCATCAAAAAGACTTTCTTAGGACTCGCTTTCACAATTTGCTGCCACCTATGCAAAATGCCATAGGTCACATCTCCACTGATGCCCCTGTTTTTGATATGCAGGTCATTGAACAACTCGCTCCATTCTGAACCATCTGTGATGCTGTTGCCGGCAAAAACAATATCTTCTTTTTGGATAGGCATCATGTCAAATAAGCTCACACGCTGTAAATAATACGTAGAGAAAAGTGAGTCAGCGTAAACCGGAAGTTTAACCTGTGCTGTTGCGAGTTGAAGCAAAAGACTTGTGATAGTGTAAACTGCAATTTTTTTAAACATGGTACCGCGTTTTATATCAGTCAATTTTCATAGCGTGTGCATGGACAAACACCACATAAATACCAATCGGATGTAGTGTGTGAATCGCATCAATATATGTCTTTAAGCAATTGCCAACAGAACCATTCCTGACGAGGTACATGAAATGCTCCTTTGAACAAATTGCCTTTTGCTGACTGAGATAATCGTCCGTCGCGGTGCAGGTAACCAAACCATTCACCACCTACCGGGTCATGGAAATGTTTGTAACTATAGGCATGTACCTTTCGGTGCATGTCTGCGTATTTGTCTTTCCCGGTCAGCAGGTAAGCTATCAGTGTAGCAATGATTACCTCATTGTGTGGCCACCAGAATTTCATGTCTTGCCAATACTCCTGCACTGGTTTTCCATAAACATCCCTGAAGTAAAACAACCCACCGTATTCCTCATCCCATCCCCTTTCCCACATGTAATCAATCATGGTGCAACCCAGTTCAATCAAGCGCGGATCATTATTTCTATGCATGGCCTCATACAGGATAAACCAGGCTCCTTCTGTCGCATGACCAGGATTAAGGGTTCTTCCATCAATGTGGTCGATGATGTTGCCATCAGGTGCCACCTGTTCCATCACGCAACGGATATCGTGCTTCACGAAATCACGTTCAATTTCATCGATCCATTGGTCGATCAAACCATCACACCTTTCATCACCAATGGTGGCCCGCAGTTGTTGTGCGGTATTCATCATGATCATGGGTACACCAATTCCTTTAGCCGGACGAACATCCGTGAACTTGGGCGTGATGTGTCCGGGTTCAGTGGCGTAGGCAATACACTTACCAAATACTTCCCGGGCTCTATT
>CANHUF010000067.1 GCA_947463715.1 Sphingobacteriales bacterium | reverse complement strand
CCAGTCATTGATTTTGTTGAGCTGATATTGAGGTTATAGGCGTGTTCACCAAAAACACCAAGGATTGCTTTGGTTTCAGCAATATCACCCAACGGAGTTGAAGTACCATGTACATTGATGTAATCAATATCCTCAGGTTGCATGCCAGCCTCTTCCAGAGAAGCACGCATTACATTGAGTGCACCCAGTCCTTCCGGATGCGGGGCAGTAATATGGTAGGCATCTGCCGTAGCACCACCACCTGCAATTTCTGCATAGATCGTGGCACCCCTGCGCTTTGCATGTTCTAGTTCTTCCAGAATGAGTGCACCGCTACCCTCTCCCATTACAAATCCATCACGGTCCTTATCAAACGGACGGGATGCTGTTTTGGGATCGTCATTGCGTTCGCTCAATGCTTTCATTGCGTTAAAACCTGCAACTCCGGCATCACAAACAACCGCCTCACTACCACCGGCTACCATCACATCTGCTTTACCGAGCTTGATGTAATGGAAAGCTTCTATGAGGGCATGTGTGGATGATGCACAGGCACTGACAACTGCAAAATTCGGTCCCCGGAAACCATGACGCATGGAAATATGGCCTGCGGCTATATCCAGAATCATTTTGGGGATGAAGAAGGGGTTGAAACGGGGTGTTCCATCACCTTTTGCATAAGCCATTACTTCTTCCTGAAAGGTGAGTAACCCACCAATACCGCTGGAGAAAATAACGCCAGTCCTGTCTGGATTGACATTATCCTTGTTTATTCCGGCGTGTTTGATAGCCTCATCGCTTGATACAATAGCCAACTGCGTGAAGCGGTCTACCTTCCTGGCTTCTTTGCGGTCAAGATAAGCAACAGGATCAAAACCTTTGACCTCACAGGCAAATTGTGTCTTGAATTTGGAAGCATCAAAAAGGGTGATACCATCAGCCCCTGATGTACCCGCCAAAAGTCCCTGCCAATACGCTTCCGCAGTATTGCCAATAGGAGTTATAGCACCTATGCCGGTAATGACAACTCTCTTCATGCAGTGTGAAATTGTTAAAAAGAAGGGGACAAGCCCCTTAATTACTTTGCGTGTTCTTCAAGATAAGTAACAGCCTGACCAACAGTAGTGATGGTTTCAGCCTGCTCATCAGGAATGGAAATATTGAATTCTTTTTCGAACTCCATGATCAGTTCAACTGTGTCCAGTGAATCGGCCCCGAGATCGTTGGTAAAAGATGCTTCTGCGGTAACTTCATTCTCATCAACACCAAGTTTGTCAACAATAATTTTCTTTACTCTTGTTGCAATGTCTGACATGATTTTGTTTTTTGGTTTATTGGCGCAAAAATAAAGTATTTGTAGAAAAAAAAACGATTAACCAACAAATAGATATGAAATCACTCATTTTCAACCGATTGCAACTGAAAAATACTTTAATTTGTGGTATGGCGTTGAAGATAATCGACTATAACTCTGAACAATACCATCAAATGGTAGCTTTGAGGACCGAAGTTTTGAGAAAACCTCTGGGCTTGACTTACAACCCTTCAGACCTTGAAAAGGAAAAGGATGATATCCTGATTGGTGCATTCGAAGATGACCGCATCCTGGGCTGCTGTATCCTCACCAGGCTTGATGAGAAAACCTGCAAACTTCGGCAGATGGCTGTTCACCCCAGTATGCAACGCAATGGCATGGGTGCCTCAATCATGAACTTTGCTGAAAATGTTGCCAGAGATACCGGTTATGCAAAGATGGTATTGAATGCCCGTAAAACGGCGTCAGCATTCTATGAAAAACTGGGATACGAGGTAAGCACAGGAGAATTCATCGAGGTTAATCTGCCTCACCTGGGTATGGTCAAATCCATATTCTAGCCTTTTTTCACCTGATCTCTCAGTACTGACCTTGCGGCATCAAGACTTTCCTGATCCGGGAAAGCATCTTTAGGTACCAGAAAAAAACTTTTGTTGTCAAAATACAGATGGAGAAACCCTGGTGTTTCAAAATAACTGCTGAATTCTCGCCATGCCCAGCTTTTTTGTCCGCCTGCTGCCGTTTCAATAAAAAAATGCTGGTCAGTGAATGAAGCTGTAAAGCTATCCTGAAATGTTTTGCTTTTGCGGTAAATAAGCAGTGGCAACCAGATCCAGAAGGCAACCATCATCGATATCCAAAGCACAGAACTCATCAGAAAGGGTAAGGGAGAAATGAGTTTAAACCCAAACAACACCGCTGCCAAGAGGGCAAAGACGTTGACCAGTATCATCATGAGCTTAATCTCTCTCCTGGAAATGAAATGGTACCGCAGAGCCTGCAGTACCTTTCCTTTATTGTAACTTATATTTATTTTGACCATAGTGTCTGTTAACTGCATCCCATGCTGTTGCCGCAGTTGAGGCATTTGTAACAAGTTCCGCTTCGAACAGTGATATGTCCGCATGTTGTACAAGAAGGTGCATCACTTTGCATACTTTTCATAAACTCCTGTGTGCTGTTCTCTGCCTTCACTGCCAATGGGGTCTTCTGTGCCTTGGGAACTGGTGCCCCACTGTTTGACGTGGCTACAACCCTTACATCAGAAAGTTCAGGTCCTTCATCATCCCAGGATTCATTGCCAGTATTCATCACCTCGGGTCTGTCAAGCACATGAACAAGGTCAGTTCTGTCAAGGTATTCATAAGCCAGGCAGCGGAAGACAAAGTCAACAATAGAAGTTGTTGATTTGATGTTCGGATGGTCCACCATACCGGCAGGCTCAAACTTGGTAAACACAAACTTCTCTACAAATTCTTCCAGAGGAACACCATACTGTAAGCCAACTGATACAGCAATGGCAAAACAGTTCATCAGGCTGCGCAGGGTTGATCCTTCCTTGGCAAGGTCGATAAAGATCTCACCAAGGGTGTTATCTCCGTACTCACCTGTTCTGAGGAACAGTGCCTGTCCGTTTATCTTGGCTTTCTGTGTAAATCCACGCCTCTTGGCAGGGAGTGCTTTCCTTTCCACAATCCTTGAAAGCTGACGCTTCAGTTTGGTATCCGGGGAAGCCAGCATGCGTTTGTTAAGTTCATTGAGCAACTCATCCACAGTGAGCTTACTCACATCAATAAAGGCGCTTTCTGCAGAAGCAAGCGTTTGTTCATCAGTTTCCTCTTCTGTTGCTTTGCTGTCGCTCTTGTTGCTGAGCGGCTGACTGAGCTTGGAGCCATCGCGGTAAAGCGCACAGGCTTTGAGTCCGAGTTCCCAGCTAAGCTGGTAGCAATCAGCAATTTCATCCACATTAGCCTCATTAGGCAGGTTGATAGTTTTGGAAATGGCACCACTGATAAAGGGCTGTGCTGCCGCCATCATGCGTATATGGCCATGGGCATGAATGTAACGCTCTCCTTTCTTACCACATTTGTTGGCACAATCGAATACAGGATAGTGTTCCGGCTTGAGATGCGGAGCACCTTCTATTGTCATGGTACCACAAACATAGTCATTGGCAGCATCTACCTGAGCTCCGGTAAATCCGAGCGCCTGGAGCATGTTCCAGTCGAAGTTGAAATATTGTTCAGGCTTGAATCCTAAACGCTGCAGACATTCCTCACCGAGGGTGTACACGTTGAAAACAAATCCAACTTCAAAGGCAGCCAGTGCAGCTGCATCGAGCTTTTTGATTTCTGATGCGATGAATCCTTTTTCGCTGAGTGTCTGGTGATTGATGAACGGTGCACCTGCAAAAGATGCAGAGCCAACGGCATACTTGATGATGGCATCCTGTTCAGCAGCGCTGTATTTCAGGTTGGCAAGAGCCTGTGGTACAGACTGGTTGATGATTTTGAAATAACCACCACCGGAGAGTTTCTTGAATTTCACGAGTGCGAAATCAGGCTCAACCCCTGTTGTATCACAATCCATAACCAATCCGATTGTACCTGTTGGTGCAATTACGGTTGTTTGTGCATTGCGGTAACCAAACTGCTCACCCATCTCTACAGCATCATCCCAAGCCTTGCAGGCAGCCTTAAGCAGGTAATCAGGACAATCCTTCGCTTTGATACCCTGTGGCTTGATGCTCAGTCCAACATAGGCTCCATCAGCATCGTAAGCTGCTGCGCGGTGATTTCTCATCACCTTAAGCATGTCTTCCCTGTTTTCTTCATAGCGCGGGAATGGTCCGTGTATCTTAGCAATTTCTGCAGATGTTTTATAAGAAATACCGGTCATGATGGCCGTGATGGCACCAGCAATACCCCTGGCTTCATCACTGTCGTATGGAATACCGCTAACCATGAGCATACTGCCCAGGTTTGCGTAACCCAGTCCGAGCGTGCGGTAATCATAACTGAGTCGTGCTACTTCCTGACTGGGGAATTGGGCCATAAGTACAGAAACCTCCAGCACAGTTGTCCACAACCTCACTGTATATTCAAAACCTTTTACATCAAAAGTGTTATCAGACTCATTGAAGAACTTCCTGAGGTTGGCCGATGCCAGGTTACAGGCTGTATTGTCCAGGAACATATACTCGCTGCATGGATTGGAGGCCCTGATGGGTCCGCCTTGCGGACAGGTATGCCACTCGTTAATGGTGGTATCATACTGGGTTCCCGGATCAGCACAACGCCAGGCGGCATATGCTATTTTGTCCCAAAGTGCCTTGGCAGGTAACTTCTTCATCACACGCTTATCCATCCTGCCAGTCAGTTCCCAATCTTCACCTTTAGCCAATTTCTCAAAGAAAGCATTCGAGATACGTACTGAGTTATTGGAGTTTTGTCCGCTCACAGTTCTGTAAGCTTCCCCTTCATAATCACTGGAGTAACCTGCAGCAATCAGGGCAGCAACCTTTTTCTCTTCTTCAACTTTCCAGTCGATGAAAAGCTCTATCTCCGGGTGATCGATATCCAGACACACCATTTTGGCAGCGCGACGTGTGGTTCCACCACTTTTGATGGCGCCAGCAGCACGGTCACCAATTTTCAAAAAGCTCATCAGTCCTGATGATGTTCCACCACCACTGAGTTTTTCGCCTTCGCCACGGAGGTTGGAGAAATTGGTACCCACACCGGATCCGTATTTAAAGATCCTTGCTTCCCTAACCCAGAGGTCCATGATGCCACCCTCATTAACGAGGTCGTCATCAACACTCAATATAAAACAGGCATGCGGCTGAGGACGCTCGTATGCTGATGTAGACTTCTTCAGTTGTCCGTCTGTCTGGTCAACATAATAATGACCTTGTGGTTTTCCTTTGATGCCATAGCTTTCATGCAACCCTGTATTGAACCATTGTGGTGAGTTAGGAACGCAGGCCTGGTTCAGGATACAATAAACAAGCTCCTCGTAGAATACCTGTGCATCATCTGAAGTGGCGAAATAACCATAACGCTCACCCCATACTCTCCAGCAATTCGCCATCCTGTGTGCGACCTGTTTTGCGGAAGTTTCCCTCCCCAAAGAACCATCTGGCTGAGGGACGCCTGCTTTTCTAAAATATTTCTGGGCAAGGATATCTGTGGCAATCTGGCTCCATTGTTTGGGCACTTCCACATTATTCATTTCAAATACTACTTCCCCACTTGGATTGCGGATGACGGATGTGCGGTAATCGTAATCGAACATCTCGTAGACATTTGTCTGGCCTGCAGTAAAATGTCTCTCGAACTGTAATCCGTGACCGGCTTTTTGGGTATTGGTTTTGTTTGGCATATAGCTAAAATCTTATGGTTTAAATGGGGAACTTAATTGTGGGGGGAGCAGAATACAAATTTACCCAAGACTGTCTAACTAAAATGAGGTTAGATATCAACAGGGTGTTGATAACCATGCACAATCCATAGCAGGACTGAATTTGCCGTTTTATACACTTTTTATGAAAAAGTTTTTTTGGTAGACATAAGGAAAATTAATAACAGATTGCAGGTTATTGACAGCGCATATCAAACTGACAATGCCAAACCTAAATGAGCAGGATGGCTTAACTTAGCTCAAAAGAGTTGCGTGAAAAAGTACCTGAGCCTCCTGCTGTTTTCCTTGTTTATTGCTGCAAATACCTTTGCGCAAGCCAATCGTTTTTCAGGGTGGGCCTTTTTCGCAAGCGCCATCAAGGTTACACCCAAATGGAGCTTTATTTTTGACACACAGCTTAGGAGTACCGACCAGTGGAGGCAACCCGAAACCTTCATTTTCAGACCCGGACTGGCTTATAACAGTCCAGGTGGCCATCAGCTGAGTATGGGATTTGCATGGATTGAAAACTGGCGAACCCTTGCAGGTATCCGGGATGGCGTAAGCGACAACCGCCTCTGGCAGCAGTGGATCAAAACCCAGACGTTCATGCAATCTACACTGCAACACCGGGTGAGGCTGGAGGAACGGATGATACCAACGCTTGCTGTTGCAGGTAATGAGCTTAAAAAAACCGATAACCAGTTCAATGCCAGGTTGAGGTATTTCAACCGGTATATCAACCCATTCGGACAAAAAACCAAATTGATACGGGGACCTTACTGGGTCTTACAAAATGAAGTCTTTCTGAACGTTGCCGGATCACGCTACAGCCATGGCAAGTTTTTTGACCAATCCAGATCCTACGCAGGCATTGGCGTTCGCTTCAACCCGGCAGCAGACCTGGAACTGGGCTGGATGACGCAATATGCTTTAGGGAGGAATGGTAACCATTTTGTTAATAACATCGTCCAGGTATCCTCTTTTCTTCGATTATAGAAAAGTTTTTCAGACATTTGCATTCGAACGTTACGATGGATGATGAGAAAGGTCTACGATAAGATTGTTGAAAGCAAAATGCAGAAGAAAAAATCTTTTGCACTTCTGGTAGACCCGGATAAGACTTCCCTTGCCAAAGCTGATCAGATTCTCGAACATTGTATTGCTGCTTCAGTAGACCTCATTTTTGTAGGTGGCAGCTTGATGGTGAGCAACCACATGGAAGATCTCGTGCAACATTTCAAAAAGGAATGCGATATCCCCGTTCTCCTGTTCCCCGGAAGTCCCTCTCAGGTAACGCCCTATGCCGATGCGTTGCTTTACTTGTCCCTCATTTCCGGAAGAAATCCTGAGCTCTTGATCGGGCAGCATGTTATTTCTGCACCGGCAGTTAAAAAAAGCGGTTTGGAAGTCATTTCAACCGGATACATGCTTATTGATGGCGGAGCACCTACAACGGTATCTTACATCAGCAATACCATTCCCCTTCCTGCAGACAAAAACGAAATAGCCTTTTGTACTGCCTGGGCAGGAGAAATGCTGGGCATGAAACTCATATACATGGATGCAGGCAGCGGTGCCCGAAATGCCATTCCCGAAGCCATGGTAGCTGCAGTTGCACAGCGCATAGAAGTGCCCCTGATCATCGGAGGAGGCATCAGGACCGGAGAAAAAGCATACAATATCTGCCAGGCAGGAGCCGATATCATAGTTGTTGGCAATGCCATTGAAAAAGACTCTTCACTCATCCGGGAGATCAGTGAAGCTGTACATGCACACAATGCTGAGACAAGCCATGTGCGACCGGCAGGAAACTAATACCCGTTTTGTGCTTTTTTTTTAGAAAAAATCACTTTATTTGCACCTCACAATTTTTCTTTACAAGACAGACTTGGAAAAATGAAAAAAAACCTGACCTCTTCATCAATAGCAGAAATGGCGCCAGCCTTTTCCATGCGTTGGGTTTTTACTGTACCTCGCGGAACAGTTTTTTTGGAACGACCGGTTCCGTTTCTGGTACGACGTTGATAGATACCACCCTTTAGTCCGACGGCCGTCGTTTGCCCATTCAGCCCAATTAGGTTGAAATGGGACTTTACAATTTTTTCAATCAGCCAGGAATGGAACAACAAAAGCAAAAATTCGACCTACATATTGCCAGCGAAAAAGACTTTCAGTTTGCAGAAGCAATCTGCCTTGAAATGGAAGAGTCTGCCAAAGCCCGGGGAACCGGTATCGCTAAACGAAGTCCCGATTACATCCGCAAGAAGATGGCGGAAGGAAAAGCTGTGATTGCCCTGACTGAATCAGGCGAATGGGCTGGATTCTGCTATATTGAAACATGGAGCCATGGTGAGTATGTAGCTAACTCCGGACTGATTGTAAAGCCAACACTGCGAAAGAGCGGATTGGCGAAAATGATCAAAAGGAAAATTTTCCAGCTCAGCAGGGATACCTATCCCAATGCAAAAATCTTCGGGCTTACCACGGGATTAGCCGTAATGAAGATTAATTCTGAACTTGGATACGAACCTGTAACCTACTCAGAACTTACACAGGATGAAGCATTCTGGGCAGGCTGTAAAAGCTGTATCAATTATGAAATACTGATGAGTAAGGACCGGAAAAACTGCATGTGCACCGCCATGCTCTACGACCCGAAAGATCATTATGAACCTGAAGAAACCAAACAGTTTTTCAAGGAAAACGAAAAAGGCTTTGAACGGCTTTTCAGATTCAAGGAATGGAAACTACTCCAGCCTTTTCTTAAAAAAAGTGACAAATCAACAAAGTCGCTGAAAACGGTACTTTCATCTTTCTTCAATTTTTAAACCCAAAAGAGATGTCTAAAAAAATTGTTCTTGGATTCAGTGGCGGACTGGATACAACTTTCTGCGTCAAATATCTTGCTGAAGACAAGGGATATGAGGTTCACAGCATCATCGTGAATACAGGTGGTTTTTCTGAGGAAGAACTCGTCAAAATTGAAGCACACGCCAGAAACCTGGGTGTAGCCTCACATACAACCATCAATGCTGTAGAAGGCTATTATGACAGGATTATCCGTTATCTCATCTATGGCAATGTATTGAAGAACAATACTTATCCCCTCAGTGTGAGTGCAGAAAGACTTAGCCAGGCGATTCATATCGCTGAACACGTCAGGGCACTTGGCGCAGATGCTGTGGCCCATGGCAGCACAGGAGCAGGAAATGATCAGGTAAGGTTTGACATGGTCTTTCACATCATGATTCCGGGTGTTGAAATCATCACACCAATCCGCGACCTGAAGCTGAGCAGGGAGGAAGAAATTACCTACCTGCAGTCGAAAGGCGTTAACATGAATGCAGAAAAAGCCATGTACTCCATCAACAAAGGATTGTGGGGTACCAGTGTTGGCGGAAAAGAAACACTTTCATCCAAAGGCATGCTGCCTGAATCCGCCTGGCCTACTCAGGTAACGAAAACAGAAGCGGAAGAGGTTATACTGGAATTCTCCAAAGGTGAACTGGTGGGTGTAAACAATACCCATTTTAACCACCCCTCTAAGGCCATTCAATATCTTCAGACACTGGCTGGTCCGTTTGGGATTGGAAGAGACATCCATGTAGGCGACACCATCATTGGCATCAAGGGGCGCGTTGGATTTGAAGCAGCAGCACCCATGGTCATCCTCAAAGCCCACCATGCACTTGAGAAACATGTGCTGACCAAGTGGCAGCTGCAGTGGAAAGACACACTGGCTCAGTTTTATGGAAACTGGCTGCATGAGGGACAAATCCTTGATCCCGTCATGCGCAACATTGAAGCCTTCCTCACATCCACCCAGCAAAATGTTACAGGAAAAGTTTTTATACAGATCATGCCCTACCGCTTTCATGTTGTTGGCATAGAATCTTCTTTTGATCTGATGAACAGCAGGTTCGGCAAATACGGGGAGATGAATACCGGCTTTACCGGAGAGGATGTGCGCGGGTTCAGTAAGATTTTTGGAAACCAGACCATCATCTGGAACGCGGTTCAGGAAGAAAACAAGCATCAGTAACCATGGAAAAGCAAATCCATATCGGCATCATGGGCGGAGCTGGTTATACCGGAGGAGAACTGCTTCGGCTCTTACTCAATCACCCACATGCCCAAATCCGTTTCATTCACAGCAAAAGCAACGCCGGACAGCCTGTTTATAAAGTGCATACTGATCTGCTCGGTTCCACAGAGCT
>CANHUF010000066.1 GCA_947463715.1 Sphingobacteriales bacterium | reverse complement strand
TTTTCATGTGGGCAAGCAGACCGGACTCGTTCGGGAACTTTTCAATGATAAAAGTACAGAAGGTGTTCAGCGCTATGAAAACGTACAAGAGTTGCTGAATTCCATCAAGGAATGGGTTGATGATAAGCAGAACAGGGCTCAGATTGATGATGATGGGGTGATGTTGGAGAGTGAGGAGCCTACCACCCCTCTCTCGGTCCGCGAAGCGGACCTCGGAGCCCCTCCTGACTCAGGAGGGGAGTTATTTGACTCTGAACAAGGGTCGGGGGACGAGGGGCAAGAACTTCAGGAACCGATTCCTCAAAGGCCCATGCGGGAAGATGTGCTTCTGGGGGCATACCTGCAGCAAATTACCCTGCTTACCGATGCCGATAACAAGGATGAACATGCTGATACAGTGAAGATGATGACTATCCATGCGGCAAAGGGACTGGAGTTCTCCTGTGTTTTTGCGGTTGGTCTGGAAGAAATGTTGTTTCCCAATGCCATGAGCATCAATACCCGGGAAGAACTGGAAGAAGAAAGGCGTTTGTTCTATGTGGTTATAACCAGGGCAAAGCAGAAACTCTGGATCAGTTATGCCAATACCCGGTATAAATTCGGACAGGTAGTTCAAAATGATCCCAGCCGCTTTATCGGTGAACTGCCGGAAGACCTGCTTGATAAATCTTTTGCAGGTGGTGGGTTCAGGAACCAATCGCCCGGCCCTTCAGCTTCTGAGCGTATGCGCGGATGGGGAGCCGGCGGTGGAGCTGCTGCTCCGCAACAAAAGCCTTATTTCAATGAATCTAAAAAACCAGCGGAAAGGCCATCTTACCTGGCACCGCCAACGCCTGTCAATAAACCCGTATTGCACCAGCCTTCTGCAGATTTTCAAGCCAGTGATACCTCTGAATTGAGGGCAGGACAGAAAGTGGAGCACCAGAAATTTGGTTTTGGAGAAGTATTGAAAATGGAAGGTGCCGCACACAATCCCATTGCCACCATCAAATTTGACTTAAATGGTGAAAAAAAGATCATGCTCAATTATGCCAAGTTGCGCATTGTAGGCTAGCTGACTTTGGATTTACTCAATATATTGAGTAAATTTACTCACTACATTGAGTAAATTCCATAAAATGTTTGAAAGAGCTCATTTACAGCAACTTATAGCAAGGGTCAATGAACCCAGAAAGTTCATTCAAGTGGTGATGGGGCCCCGTCAGGTTGGAAAAACAACCTTAGTCAGGCAATTATTGGAAAAAATAAAACTTCCGAGTACTTATGTTTCAGCAGATGATGCTGCTTCAAATCCTGTTTGGTTGAACCAGCAATGGGATATTGCCCGAATGAATTATAAAGCGTCTGAAGGAAGTACTTATTTGTTGGTTGTTGATGAAATTCAAAAGATAAGCGACTGGAGTGAGAAGATAAAGGCACTGTGGGATGAAGATAGCTATGGTGGAATTGAGCTAAAGGTTGTTATTCTTGGATCATCAAGGTTGCTTTTACAGCAAGGTTTAACTGAATCATTGGCAGGCAGGTTTGAGAAAACATATATGGGACATTGGAGCTATGGAGAAATGTCTCAGGCATTTGGTTGGAATGTAAACCAGTATGTTTGGTTTGGGGGTTATCCCGGTGCTGCATCTTTGATAGGCGATGAAAAGCGATGGAGAGATTATGTTTCAGATGCATTAATTGAAACCAGTATTTCAAAAGATATTTTATTGCTGACAAGAATTGATAAGCCAGCGTTGATGAGAAGGCTTTTTGAGTTAGGTTGCCTTTATTCTTCACAGATTTTGTCATACACAAAAATGTTGGGACAACTTCAGGATGCAAAAAATACTACAACACTTTCACATTATCTACACTTGTTGGAAACAGCCGGGCTTTTATCCGGCATAGATAAATATTCTCCGAATGTAATTCGACAACGATCTTCGAGCCCCAAATTTCTTGTTCACAACACTGCACTTATATCTGCTCAGCGGAATGTATTATTTGATGATGGAGTTCAGGATGCTAAATTTTGGGGTAGAATGGTAGAATCATCTGTTGGAGCACATTTGATTAATTCCAGTTATAGTGAAGATTACAAAATTCATTACTGGAAACAGGATAACCACGAAATTGATTTTGTTCTGGAACGGGAAGGGAATGCCATTGCATTGGAAGTAAAGTCTAATGACGAAAAAATCGATGCTAATATTAAAGCCTTCCACAATCAATTTCAAAACGTAAAGATTATCTTGGTGGGAGAAAAAGGATTGCCCTGGCAAGAATTTTTAAAAATGAATCCTGCAGATCTGTTTTAATTCAAAAATAAGCACCATGCGTAAACTGATTTTATTTTGCATTACAGTTGTATTGTCTTCCCATTTAGTGTCGGCACAAATTCTTTCAGAGCGAGAAGAATCACGGGTAGTTGATGAAATATTGCATGAAAGATTCAATGTGTTGTTGCCGCAATTGATGGAGCGGACGGGCATTGATATGTGGGTGGTGATTTCAAGGGAGTACAATGAAGATCCGGTGTTGAAGACCATGCTGCCTTCCACCTGGCTGTCTGCAAGAAGAACAACCATGTTGGTTTTTTATAAGGACGCTAAGAAGCAAGAAGTTGAGAAACTGGCCATTGCCAGATACAATGTTGGCGAATCTATTAAAGCTGCATGGGATTTGAATAAGTTTCCCAACCAGTGGGATGCCTTGAAAGATATCATCGTTTCTCGTAATCCAAACAAAATTGCCATCAATACATCCGAAGACTTCGGACATGCAGATGGTTTGGATCATACACATCATGTCATGTTGATGAACATCCTCCCTGAGGCGTTCAAGAAAAAAGTGGTGAGTGCAGAACCTCTGTCTGTTGCCTGGCTGGAGACCCGCACCGATCGTGAGATGCAGTTTTATCCGCAGCTTGTAAAAATTTCACACGACATCATTGCAGAAGGGTTTTCTGCCAAAGTGATTACACCAGGTGTTACCACAACTGATGATTTGGTATGGTGGTTCAGACAAAAAGTAAACGACCTTGGTTTATCAACCTGGTTCCATCCTTCAGTGGCCATTCAAAGGAATGATACCGCCAACTTTGAGCACCTGCGCAGCTTTTCAAACCGACCCAAAGATGATGTGGTTAGGCCGGGTGATTTGTTGCATGTTGATTTTGGCATCACTTATTTAAGATTGAATACAGACGTTCAACAACATGCTTATGTGTTGAAGCCTGGGGAGACCGATGTGCCGGCTTCAATTAAAAAAGCATTTGCCAATGGAAACAGGTTACAGGATATCCTCACTTCCCAGTTTAAAACGGGAAGATCCGGAAACGAGATGTTATTAGCTGCAATTGCTCAGGCAAAATCCGAAGGTATCGTTCCCAGCATTTACACCCATCCGCTGGGATTACATGGTCACGCTGCCGGTCCAACTATCGGCATGTGGGACATGCAACAGGGAGTTCCAGGCAGTGGTGATTATAAACTGTACCCCAAAACCGCTTATTCTATCGAGCTAAATGCCAGCACTTTTATCCCTGAATGGGGCAAAGACATCCGCATTATGCTCGAGGAAGATGGTTTTTATGATGGTAAAACGTTCTACTATATAGGGGGAAGGCAAGAAAAAATGCATTTAGTTAAATATTTTTAAAGTACCTGTAAAAAAATACTACTATGTATTGCATAGTATTGTAAAAACTGCATATCTTTGTGCTGTTAATGATTCATTCAATCAAAAACAGCACAATGAACATAGAAAATACACAGAGTCAGATGCGCAAGGGGGTGCTGGAATTCTGCATCCTCTCCATTATACAGCGCGGAGAGGCCTATCCCAGTGATATTATTGAGGAGATGAAAAAATCAAATCTCCAGCTGCTGGAAGGTACCCTTTATCCTTTATTAACAAGATTGAAGAATGCAGACCTGCTGAACTACCGCTGGGTGGAAAGTTCTGGTGGTCCGCCCCGGAAATATTTTTCTCTTACCGAGAAAGGCAGCGCATTTTACCAGTTGCTGGAAAACACCTGGAGGGAAATGGCTGATGGAGTGGAGAGGGTTATAAACAGCCAGGCACAAGGCACGAGCCTGCCTGCCGAAGGCAGGGCAGGAGATCAACAGCCAGGCACGGGGCACGAGGGAGAAGAAACTACAACCAACAACTGATCATTTTCAATTTAAGACCATGAATAAGGTAATAAACATCAACTTTCAAGGCAGGGTGATTCCCATTGAAGAACCAGCTTATGAAGAATTAAAGAAATATGTAGAAAGTCTCCGAAGCCATTTTGCCAATGAAGAGGGCCGGGAGGAAATCATCAATGACATTGAGAACCGCATTGCCGAGCTATTCAGTGAAAAACTAAAAGCCACCGGTACAAATTTCATCAGTGAAGCCCATGTTGCTGCCATTATTGCCAGCATTGGTCGTCCTGAGCAGTTTGAAGAGTTGTCTATTGACGAAAATGTCAAAACCAATACTTCATCCGGCAATTCCGGGGAGAAAAAGCCATACACCGAATATCCTTCATCAAGGGGATCACTCTACAGAAATGAAAACGACAAAATGCTGGGTGGTGTCTGCAGCGGTATCGGGGCTTATCTGAAGATTGACACAACATTAGTGCGGGTACTTTTTGCCCTGCTGGCAGTTGGTGCTTTTGGAACAGGGTTGGTCTTATACATCGTTTTGTGGGCAATATTACCTTCCAGGTATTTGAGTCCGATTGCAGTCACCCGCAAACTCTACCGAGACCCCGAGCAGAAAGTGATTGGAGGTGTGTGTAGCGGAATTGCACATTATTTCAATATTGCGGTTTGGATACCCCGTCTGATTTTTGTGGTACCGCTGGTAGTAGGTATCCTCAAACTTCCATTCGCTATCCTGTTTATCCCATTTGCTGCATCTATTTCAGGAACCATGTTTTTTATCTACATCATCCTCTGGATTGTAGTACCTAAAGCTGTGACTGCTTCTGAACGTCTTGAAATGAAAGGCCAGCGGGTGGATCTCGAGTCGATTAAAAATAAGGTGCAGGATGAAATGCAGGGGGTTAAAAAGCATGTCAGTGAAAATGCTGCAGCCTGGAAGAACAACATTGAAACCAAAGTAAACGAATGGGGCAAGGAAGTCAATGAATCCGCTGCCGGCTTTGCCGGTCAGGCTGGTCCTGCAGCACGGAAATCAGGAAATGCTTTTGTGCGCTTTATAGTTGGACTGTTCAAAGTTTTTGTTTTTTTCATCCTGGGTATTATATCCATATCCCTGATTGCCGCATTGATCGGACTGGTGGCAGGTGCCAATGTGCTGATGCCCTTGCGTGGATTCATAGCAGAGGGTGAGGCCCTGCATTGGTATGCCTGGGGAACATTGATTCTCTTCATCATTGTTCCAATCATCGGCATCATCCAGTGGCTGGTGAGGTCTATAATCGGACATAAAACAAAATCTAATGTCATAGGCATAACACTAGGTTCCCTTTGGGCCTTGGGTTGGGTAGCTGTGGTAATGCTCGTAGCAACTGTTTCAAAACAATTCAAAAGGCCGGGATCCATTCAAAATGAAGTGGCTATCGTGCAACCCAGCACCGGCAAGCTTAAAATTGATTTCAGAGAGCCGGAGGGCAATTACTATCCACTCGACCTCGACTGGGACAATGATTTTGATCTCAGAAGGGATGTAGATGGCATCATGCTTTCCCGCAATGAGGATTCCCTGCTTTTGTCTAATATCAGGGTAAAACTGGAAAAGAGTCGTGATGACCAGTTTCATATAACGGTCATTAAACGTGCCAGGGCTGAATCTCCCATAGCGGCTGAAGGATATGCTGAACAGATCAGTTATACCATCACCCAGCAAGACAGCCTGCTGAGCCTTCCATTAGCCTTTCCTATCACCCAAACCACTCATTTCAGGAATCAGCAGGTTATTGTTGAAATTCAGGTACCTGTGGGTAAGGAAATTTATATTGATGACAAGGCAGACCAGCTTAGCTGGTATTCGGTAAAAAGTGGAACCCGCGGATTGAACATCAGTATTGACCATGATTATGATGAGGAAGACTCCTGGAGAACAGGTGTCTGGTACATCATGCAGGAAGGTGGGATTGAGAAAAAGTACAAGGATGCAGAAACCCGAGAAGAGTCTATGGAGCGCCTGGAAAAAAGCATCAGGGAGAAAATCCGCGAAGAGAATATGAAAGTGGAAGAGATGAAAATCGACATCACACCCAACGGAGATACTACGATAGATGTGTCAGTAAAAGACATTGCTTTGTTAGACGAAAAAGAACATCAGGATGATGCATCTGCTTCAAAAGCCAGACCAGTACGTAAATTATTGTTTGGAGCCTTCAACCTGCTAAAGATGGGTCATTAACTGCCCATTCCTGTCAATTCTCTGACTTTGATTATTTTCATATTCAAATGGAAACTAATTGAAGCAGAGAATTGATTTTTTAGACAGTTTACGTGGCATTGCTGCATCTATAGTTGTATTCCATCATGTGCATTCGCAGTTTAATGCCTTGTTTCCTCCTTCATCTACACGAATAGGCAGTATACTTGATATAGTTTCCGGACTGAATGTAGTGGCGGTGCTCTTTTTCTTTTTGATTTCTGGTTTCAGCATTGCTTTGAGTGTAGCCGGAAAATGGGGCTGGACAAATAAAGACATCAACCATTACCTGTACAGAAGATTCAGGCGTATTGTTCCATTGTATCTCTTCGCACTGGTGCTTACAGCATTGTGCGGTATTCCGGATGGTTTTATTTATACAAATTCTGCCTATGGATTAACAACACTGGCAGGTAATCTCTTGTTTCTGCAGTGTTCAGATGCTTACGCAGGTAATTGGTTTCTCCCTTATGGTGGAAATGGTCCGCTCTGGACACTTTCCTTTGAATTTTGGTTTTACCTTTTTCTTCCTCTAACCCTGCTTTTGCTTCGTCTATTGTTACCGCAAAAATGGCAACAGGTGCCATTGCTGCATGCTGGTTTTCTGGCGACATGGATTTTTTCCCTTGGATGCATTTGGTTCAACAAACAGTTTTTTCTGCCCTGGATTGCTTTTGGAACGCTTTTTGTGATCTGGTATGCTGGTTTTTGGATCGGCTCTGTTTATTTCAGTAAAACGATGCGTCTACAGCACCTGATTTTAATCGCTGCAGGAACGGCTTTCCACATTTTTTTATCCACCCGCGTACATTCTTCCAATCTGGAATACCTGGCATATGCAGGAATTATTGCCTGCCTGATAATGATGGGATGTTTGATGCCTGCTTATTTTAATGCGCAGTTGAGCGGCGTGCAAAAAGTCATTAACACACTTTTCCGCAGGGTCGGACAGTCAAGTTACGCGCTTTATCTTTTTCATTTTCCACTGCTGCAACTTTGCCAGAGACATTTCCCCTCTTCAGCAACTGCACTGATTGTTACGCTTGCAATTATCCTGGTATTATCTGCATTGTCCGAAGACTGGCTGAGGCATAAAAAACTGCTTTTTTTCAAAAGAAATTATATGCCATCTTTGCAGGCATGAAATCGACTCCGTTTACTTCTTTTCATATCGAGTTAGGTGCAAAAATGGCTGAATTCGCCGGTTACAACATGCCCATCTCCTATTCAGGCATCAATGATGAACACCATGCAGTTCGGACTAATGCAGGTGTTTTTGATGTGAGTCACATGGGTGAATTTATCCTTAAAGGTGAAGGTGCATTGCCGCTCATACAGCAGGTTAGCTCGAATGATGCTTCAAAACTGGTTCAGGGTCAGGCCCAGTACAGTAGTCTTACCAACCAGAACGGCGGCATTGTGGATGATATGCTGGTTTATTGTGTTGAGCCCGGAAAGGTATATATGCTGGTAGTGAATGCTTCCAATATCCAGAAAGACTGGGAGTGGATTCAGCAGTTCAATAACGGAGATGTGGAGATGCACAATATTTCTGACAAAACCTGCCTGCTAGCTGTGCAGGGGCCGCAGGCAACACGCATATTGCAGCCACTTACTGAAATGGATATCCTGAACCTGAAGTATTACACCTTTGTAAAAGGCCGGTTTGCCGGAGTAGACAACGTGCTGGTGAGTGCAACGGGCTATACTGGTGCAGGCGGTGTTGAAATTTATTTTGAAAACGAAGGTGATGCTGCTGAAAAAATCTGGAAGGCCATCTTTGAGGCAGGCGCAGAAGCGGGCATCAAACCAATCGGACTGGGTGCCAGGGATACACTGCGCCTTGAAAAAGGTTATTGTCTCTATGGAAACGATATTGATGATTATTCCACACCACTTGAAGCTGGATTGGGATGGATCACCAAGTTTACTAAAACATTTACAGCCTCTGAATATCTCCAGAAACAAAAGGCTAAAGGTGTTGAAAAACAGCTTGTAGGATTTGAAATGATTGACCGAGGTATTCCCCGCCATGACTATAAAATCAGGGATCTTGAAGGTAACCTGATTGGTCGTGTCACGTCCGGAACACAATCACCCACATTGAATAAAGGCATTGGGATGGGTTATGTGCTAAAGGAACATGCCAGTCCGGGTTCTGAAATCTACATAGATATCCGAGACAAACAAATTAAGGCCGTTGTAGCGCAACTGCCATTTGTAAAATAATTCCTGTTCATGACAGCTCCCTCCAGAAATTTATATACCTGTCTTTCGCCCGCATTACTCAACCTCTACGACCTCAGTAACAGTGTGGTCGTTATTATTGACGTATTAAGGGCTACTTCCACCATTGCTACGGCCTTGTACAATGGTGCACAATGTGTGATTCCGGTGGCGACTGTGCCGCGTTGCATTGAAATCGGACAGGAAACAGGCGGTATTACTGCCGGTGAACGCGATGGCAGGGTGGCTGAGGGACTGACCTATGGCAATTCACCATTTGAATATCCCAGAGATTTCATCCAGGATAAGATACTTGTGCTCACCACTACCAATGGTACCAAACTCCTCCATATGGCACTCGACAGTGGAGCACCTGAAATCATTACGGGTTCATTTCCCAACCTGAGTGCTGTGTGCGACTACCTGGTTTCTTCCGGAAGGGATGTATTGCTTGGCTGCTCTGCCTGGAAAGACCGTGTAAATATGGAGGACACACTTTTTGCAGGTGCAGTGGTTAACCGGATTAAATCCCACTTCAATATTCATTGTGATGCTTCCAAAATGGCGGAGGGACTTTACCTCGAAGCGGGAGAGGACCGTTTTGATTTTATGCGCTTGCGCGGTGCTACCCACTATCACCGCCTTATGAATTACGGATTAGAAAAAGACATCAGGTACTGCCTACAGGCAGATGGTGCCAATGTGTTGCCCATCTTCCGGGGAGACAGGCTGGTCATTTTATAATGGCCTGCAGTTTTTCCATGTTTTCTTTCCTGATCATGTATTTCTGGTAGCGCCTGTCTTCTTCAGAACGGATTCTTTCTACCAAGAGCAGATCTTCACCAGTTAGAACTTTGAACTTGTGGTTCATCCTGCTGATGGCTTCTGTCCGGATCTTTTTCTGAACCTCAATGGTTTTCCTGCCAATGCCCAGCAAGGCATTGATATCTTCAACGGATCCATATTTCCTTGACAAGCTCGCTTCATGTATGAACCGGATGACCTCCAGTTCACCATCAGTGAACTGATTGGATTGTTCGGCTTCTTCTTCGTTGAAGAGTATGGTGGAAATGTTGACCGCTTTTCCATTCTTTGTAAGCCTTGATTTTTTCCACCGGTAAAATCCGGTTAATCCTGCTACTAATATCAATAATCCAATACCACCAATAAGTTTCCAGTTGATGGGTTTGATATAAAGTGGTATGCCTTCTGCTTCAAAGTCATTCCGGGTAATTTTTGAATGGTAAAGCTTATAAGTACTATCCTTGGCAAAAGTGAAATAAAGTGTTGAATCCTCTACGAAACAATTGTTGGCAATCTGGTTCCGTGAATTACCCAGAAAGAAGTCTCGTATGCCCAAATTGGTCATCTTGTAAACCTTGTTTTCTTTAAAGTTT
>CANHUF010000065.1 GCA_947463715.1 Sphingobacteriales bacterium | reverse complement strand
TACGAAATGTATAAACTGGAAATAGAAGACGGCAGGTCGGCAGACAGTTCAGCACTGAACAGAACAAAGGGTATGCTGTATATTGGTGACTATCGGATTAACCTGTCTTTTTTCAGTGATTTCAGTCAGGAAGCTTTCTTCCATAAACTAAGCTGGCCTGATAGCATATTGTATGTTGCTGAGGTGTCTACAGGCAGGAGTGTTTCAAATGATACCACCATATTGTTCAGCAAACCACTTACTGCTGCACAAAAAACACGTCTTAAGCCCACTAGAAAAAAGATGGATTATGATAACTTCAGCCACAACTATGGATTCGGGAATGATTGTCCGCCGGGTGATTGCAAACACTATTTCATTGGTCTTACCACCCGCAACAATATCCTCAGGGTAGACAATCCTGGTGAAATCAAAAAGCTGCTGCCACGAATCAGGAATCCATATGATGCCTGGTTTATGCTGGAAGCGGCCATGTATTGGCCCAGAGGAAAATTCGCCAAAGTGAATGATGGATTTCTAGTACTCATCAATAAACGTACCCGTGATTGTCAGATTGATTATGCAGACATCCTTTATCATGTTCATCAAAGTGGGCATGTAAAAGAACTCGGGAGAGTACTTACACAGAAAACAACCCTGTGTTTCTAATCAATTATTTTTTCAAATATTTCTCCATTTCCAGAAATAAACTGATCAATGGACCTATTGTCCCTTTCAGCGCTACTGCTTCTTCATAATTCCATACTGCGGTGCGTTTGGAAGGATCATTACCTTCTTTGTCCTGCATCATGTGCTGGACGAACTTCTTTACCACAATGGAATCCGGGTAGGTGCGCATAATCATAGTGGCAAAACCGCGTGCCCCGTCTAATTCCCGCTGAGGTATATTTCCCTATGTAAACAAATTTTCTGTTGAAATCAATCCAACTGCCAATATGATGATCCATTTTTTCATTGTCTCAAATTAGCAAAAAGAATTTCAAAGAAGTAATATTCCTGGTTGATTGTATCGCTATTTTTGGCAATAATAACTTAACTGCAATGGTAACGCTTAAACTTCTATCTGCTCTTCTTCCGATTCTGATGGGCATTGCTGTAATAATAGGCATGCAAAAGTACAGTGATTGGAAACATAGTCCGAGAGGCGTTTCACCATCTTATTTTGCTTCTGTAGCCTTACTTTTTGCGCTCTTTCTAAGTCTTATTTTTTCTGAAGTCTGGAACAAAGTGTCCAAAACAAATGCATTGATGACTGAGCAGGCAAATTCCATGCGCGCATTGCTGCGGATGACAGAGCCACTTGGTCCTGATTCAATCAGGGTTGCCAATGCCGTAAAAAACTATATTCAAAAACTGAAGGAACAGGAAGTCAATGACGATATGCTGGGCGGAAGCGGATATACCAATTACAAGGTTCAGTCCTTTTCAAAAAAAACATTTCAAGAGTACTATTCGATTGCAGCAGATGATAAATACTTTGCTGGACATACCGGAATGCAACAAGCATTTTATGCCGAACTTGAAAACATACGGCAATCGTGGTTTGAACGGCGTGAATTACGAAAGCAGCATATACCTTCAACTAAAATTGCTGTTTTATTCATCTTCGGACTGTTCACCCAGATTGCCATTGCCTTATCTCATATAGGAAACAAGAATGCACTGCGGGCAACAATCATCTTATTCAGTCTGGCTTTTGCTTCTGCTGTTGCATTACTGGCATACATAGACAACCCACATCAAACATCATATCTGGTTCAAATCGATGTATTAAGCGATATCAGGTAACATCTTCTCCTATCAATGCTTAACCAGGCGTTTAACAGTTGATTTTCCTGACATATCCAGAAACCGCATGATGTAAACACCCCTGGGTAGTTTTTCAACGTTAACGTATTGTGGATATCCCGGCATTATTTTTGCCCGGTAGAAAATCCTGCCAAACTGGTCTAGTAGCTCCAGGTCACTGTTTTCCCTAACCTCTACCTGAACCTGATTGACAGCAGGATTTGGCCAGACGCGTATATTTTCACCAATAGGAAACTCTACAAATTTTACTGCTGATAAACCAAACTGTCCACTTAGATCTATCTGCTTGATCCGGAAATAAACCAATCCGCTGAATGGCTGCAGGGAACTGTATGTATATCGTCCAGTTCGGCTGCTCCCTTCATGAATGTCTATCTGTCCGAGTTTTCGCCACTGCATGCCGTTGGTACTGCTTTGTATTTCATAAGCAAGGATATTGACTTCATCAGCAACCTGCCAGTCCAGTTTCAATTGCCCCTTTGGATCCTTTCCTGCATTGAAACCCAGCCAGCGGACGGGCAGCAGGCAAATCTCACTCATATCAAAAACGGCTATGGGTGAGGTGAAAGAACCTTCACGGATGGCTACATTGAACATCCTTGCCCCAACAGTAGGTGTGAGGGATGTATTCTGATAATAAAGGGAATCAAGTAACATTTCAGCCTGAGCTGTGGTCATGATCCCCGATAATTTACGCAAACTGATGGTATTAACATTGGTTGAAGTTGACCTGACAGCAATATAATTAACTCCACCAATAGTAAAGTTCTTGTTGACCACAGCAGCAGTAAAACCCAATCTTATGCTATCTGATGCAGCACTGGCAGTGCCTTTGGGGAACAGCACCTCGCTGATACTGTTCTGAATCATGGCCGGATCATAAGTGATGATGATTTCATCAATAGCCCCTGATGAACTGGTTATGTTATCGTTGCCAGGACCATTGGTAAACCTTTTACTACCCGAACAGGCTCCATTTACGTTGCCAAAACCAGGTGTTTGTGTATTCAGGTCTAAACCGGGAGTGGTATAGATAATCACATTTGAAAAGACATAGTTGGAAAAGTCTAGGAAGAAATAAGCCGGACCAGAACCTTCAGCACCCACCATGATTTCGAAATCACTTACCATAGAATATTCAACCCTGACCCTGTTTACAGGATCTGTAACTGTAGCTATATTGGTTGAACTCGTAGACCTGAACCTGGTAAGACCTGTTGCAGGATTAAAAAACTGGGCTACATTGGTTGTTGCGCCCAAAGCTACTGCTGCAAATCCGCCAAACTCATTGTATTGGTTGGAAGAAGCTCCCCCGTTACCATCTATATCATACGTATTGAGGCGTACATTTTGCAAAACTACTTTCGTACCAGTATGTGTAGCATCGTTATAGCTGCCACCCAGAATAAATTCAAATTTGAATTTAACATTGCCTCCCCCATTGTTGAAAGTAACAGTAGGAGCGAAGAACCGATCCAGATTGGCTGTCATGCTTCCCCCGGTTGCTACATTGGAGGAATAATCAAATGGAATCGTTCCTGCTGAAGATCCTGTGGGCAGGGCGAAACTACCATTGGTTATGCTAACAGTCCGAATGATACAATCAATAGGCTGTCCACCAATTGTTATTACATTGGTATACAAAGTAACATTTCCTGCAGCAGAACCATTGGTTCCAACTTTATGGATTTTATTGGCGGCAGTAAACTGGAAGGTGCCGAAACCGACATTAAAAATGGGTTGCGCATGTAATTGACTTACAGACATCAGGGATAGACTGATTACCCCAATAATAAGGGCCACCAAGGCCTTTGAGGGACTGGTTTTCATGGTACGACGGATTAGGAGGGGTGTCAAAGAAAACCTTTAACACATAACTAAAACGCCGGCTTTAAACAGAATATTGTGATTTCATTAGAATTTGGCAGACAATAACCTAAAGAATAGGTATTACTACGCAATTACTTTTGCTTTCCAGGACCATAAACGTATTTTCCATTTACAACGGTATGCAAAACCCTGACATCTTTAATTTTTTCAGGGGCTATTTGCTGGATATCCTGATCCAGCACAGTGAAATCTGCATAATTGCCTGCTTTAAGCACGCCTGTTTTACCATCGAGAAAAGATGCGAAAGCATTTCCTGTGGTATAAGCCCTGATGGCTTCCTCTACAGTCATCTTTTCAGCGGGATACCATCCATCGGGATTCTTATTATCACCTGTTCGCCTCGTTACTGCAGCATAGATTCCCAGCATGGGATCCACGGGAGCCACGGGCCAGTCTGAACCAAAAGTAATCATAACCTTGTTTTCAAGCATGCTGCGAAATGCGTATGTCCCCTTTAACCTATTGGTATCCAATCTTTTATATGCCCATATTCCGTCATCTACCAGGTGATAGGGGTGCATGGAAGCTACAACCTGCTGGCGGGCGAAATTACTGATAGCATCCTTTGTAACATGCTGTGCATGTTCAACGCGGAAACGCCTGTCCCTTTCGCCATTTACTTTCCTGGCTTCATCATATACCCCCAGGATAAAATCATTGGCTTTGTCGCCGATGGCATGCACTGCCACATGAAGACCAGCTTTATCCGCACCCAGCACCCATTTGCGCAAATCTGCAGTATCCGTAATATTCAAACCATGTGAATGGGGATCGTCGAGGTAGGGCTGATGAAACCAGGCAGTAGTAGAACCGAGTGAGCCATCCACATAGCCTTTGAGTCCACCCCAGTGAACCATATCATCACCTCTTCCATTTTTTTGCACGAAGGTGTCGAGCTGCTGCCAGGTAGCCAGCGGAACGAAAGAATACATGCGGAGTTTCATATTGCCGGCTGCTACTGCCCTACGGTAGGTTTCCAGGTCTTTCCAACCACCATAAGAACCCATATCATTAACCTGCGTTATCCCCTTTGATAGGGCATGTTCAGCCGCTGCCTGCAGGTATTCATCCAGTTGTGCAGGTGTGGGATCAGGGATGACTTTGAGGATAAGGTTCATGGCCGCATCCTTGAAGATACCTGTGGGTTCACCATTCGCATCCTTCACAAGCACTCCGCCTGCGGGAGAAATAGTAGCGGCTGTGACCCCGGCAAGCTGCATGGCCTTGCTGTTGGCAAAAGCCATATGTCCATCGTAACGGGTAATAAATAACGGATGATCTCCTGTTACGGAATCAATCCACGCTTTTGATGGCAACTCACCACCCCAGTTTTCATGGTCCCAGCTGCCTTCCATAATCCAGGTATCACCGGGATGAGATGCGCTGAACTCCTTGATTCTTTTGATGAATTCTTCTGGCGTCATTGCGTCTTTCAAATGCACACTGGATAATCCGTAACCTGCAGAAAGAAAATGGGTATGGTTATCTGTAAAACCCGGATACACCCATTTACCTTCTAGGTCTACTATATCCTTACCGCTAAATTTTGCTGCATCGTCTCCCACATAGATAATCTTTCCATCCTTAACAGCCATGACCGTTGCTACCGGATTGCTAACATCGCCCGTCCATATTTGTCCGTTTACATACACACTGTCTGCCTGTTCGCCGGAACAAGCACAAAGGAGAACGATGGAAAACAACACGATTAACCTGGTCATGGTGCGATAATTTTTGTAAAAATAAACGATTTGGGAGGTAAATACATTATTGTTGAAAGGCAACCCATTGATAAACATGTCAGCAAGGAATAAATAGTAACTTTAAAATGATGAATTCCCGCATTACCATAATTTTCTTTTGTTTGCTGCTGGCCATGGCCTGCTCAAAGGAAGCGATGGACCTGTTCCGCGGATTTGAAAAACCGGTGCATTTCCCGGAACCGGTCTACAATATGACTAATAACCAGATAACCGCAGCTGGATTTGCCCTGGGGAAAATGCTTTTTTTCGACAGCACACTATCTGTTGATCGGTCTACGAGTTGTGGATCATGCCACATGCCTTCATCGGCTTTCACCCATCATGAACATGATTTCAGTCACGGTTTGAATGGCGCCCTTACTACCCGCAATGCACCTCCCCTTTTCAACCTGGCATGGAGCAACAGCTTTATGTGGGATGGCAGTGTTGCTGAACTGGATATGCAGCCTGTAAAACCACTAACCAACCCCATTGAAATGGGGATGCAGATGCCTGATATACTGAGCATGCTCAATGCATCCAATATGTACCGCCGCATGTTTGCTGACGCTTTCGGAACACCCGTGGCATCAGAAGAGAAAATGATGAAAGCATTGTCGCAGTTCATGCTGATGCTGGTAAGCAACGAGTCGCGTTACGACAGCATACAAAGAGGTTCAGCCGCATTTACACCGCTGGAAAACGAAGGCTACCTATTCTTCCGGCAACACTGCAACAGCTGCCACCGGGAACCGCTCTTCACAGATAATCAGTTTCACAATACTGGCCTGCCTGCTTCAAATGTGGCCGACTCCGGAAGGTTTTTCACCACCCGCAACACCAGAGATCTTTTCGCATTCAAAACACCTAACCTCCGTAACCTGAGTTATACCAACCCTTTTATGCATGATGGCCGCTTTTCAACAATCGACCGGGTTCTGGATCATTACCAAAAAACCCTACCCATTAAGCCTGAAGACCGTATTGGCCTTAAAGCCTTTCTTAAAACACTGGATGATCCTACATTCATCCGTGATCCGCGCTTTGCCGGTGGCGGACATCACTAATTTCGTCGGGGTGACCAAAATCACCTTTTACGCCATCCACTGGCATTAGCTTTGCTGCAAACAATCACCATGATTACCCACTATCCCATCCTGGTTGTAGGAGGCGGTAATGCCGGCATCTCGGTATCGGCACAGCTGCTCAATAAAAACAAAAAACTCCAACTGGCCATCATCGAACCATCAGAGAAACATTACTACCAGCCGGCCTGGTCGCTGGTAGGAGCCGGCATCTTCAACAAAGCCAAAACCGAACGCAGTGAAGCGAGTGTAATACCGAAAGGCGCAACCTGGATCAGGGATGCTGTTACGTCATTCAAACCGGAAGAAAACAAGGTCTATCTGAACAACGGAATAAGCCTGACATACGACTACCTCATTGTAGCACCGGGCATTCAACTGAACTGGGGTGAAGTGAAGGGTTTGAAGGAAAACCTGGGTAAAAACGGGGTATGCTCTAATTATGACTTTCGCTATGCAGATTATACCTGGACCTGCATACAACAAACACATCAAGGCAAAGCCATCTTTACCAATCCGCACACGCCGGTAAAATGTGGCGGTGCACCGCAGAAAATCATGTACCTCGCGAGTGACTATTTCAGGAAACAGGGGCGCAATAAACAAATCGAAGTGGCCATGTGGTCTGGCGGAACACGCGTGTTCGGTGTTCCCAAATATGAAGAAGTACTGAAAGGAATAATTGCCGAACGGCACATCAACATGCAGTTTCACCAGAAACTGGTGGAAATTGACGGGGAAAACAAGCGTGCCAAATTCATCGGCATCGGGGAACAGAACAAAGACGTGGAAACCTGGGTGGATTTCAGCATGATTCATGTAACACCACCTCAGTCTGCGCCAGACTTCATCAGGAATAGTCCGCTCGCCAACACAGCGGGCTGGGTGGATGTGGACCGCTTCACCTTACAGCACAACAAATACAAAAATATCTTCTCCCTGGGAGATGCTTCTTCACTGCCCACCAGCAGAACTGGAGCAGCCATCCGCAAACAGGCACCGGTACTTGTCAAAAACCTGATGGCCGCCATGCAGGATAAACCCCTGGAAGCCCGTTACAATGGCTATACCAGCTGCCCGATTATTACTGGTTATGGCAAACTGATGCTGGCTGAATTTGATTACGACAATCAACCAGCCGAAACCTTCCCATTCAACCAGGCCAAAGAAAGGTGGAGCATGTTTATGCTTAAAAGGTATATCCTGCCCTGGTTGTATTGGAATGAAATTCTGCCGGGCAGAATGTAACCGGGCTAAGGCGTATCTTTAGGGCAAACAACCATTTGTACTCCAGTATGATACGTCCAATCCTGTTCTTCCTCATCCTTGCAAGCAATTTATCTGGCTTTTCACAGTCTGCCTTCAACATCATTCCCAAACCTGAATCAGTAATACCCGGAAACGGTGTTTATGTTTATGGTGCGCATACCAGGATCTATGCCAGCAAACCCTTTCTGGCTGCCGCTCAACTGCTGGGAGAAACCATGAAACTACCCGCAAAACAGGTAGCACTATGGCAAAAGGGAATGTCTGTGCCTTCCGGTTCAGTTGTTTTTGAAAAAACATCAGGAAAGCAGGAAGACAGCAGCGCATACCGGATTGATATCAAAAGTGGTGAAATACGCATCAGCACCTCAGGATATGCAGGCGCATTGTACGCCATGCAAAGCATCACCCAACTGGTACTGACCAGTAATCAAACAAACGGGATTGCCTGTGCAACCATAGCAGATAAGCCGAGATTTGGTTACCGCGGACTGATGATGGATGTGTCCAGGCATTTTTATCCACCTTCGTTTGTGCACAAGATGATTGACCTGATTGCCTTGTATAAACTCAATACCCTGCATCTCCACCTCACTGATGCTGCTGGCTGGCGGATAGCAATCAAACGTTACCCCCAGCTGACAGAACAGGCAGCCTGGCGTTCGGAAGGACAATGGAAACCCTGGTGGAAAGGCGACCGGGCATATGCCAGGTTCGGCGAGGCCAAAGCTTATGGTGGCTTCTACACACAGGACGAAGCACGTGAAATGGTGACTTACGCTGCAACCAGGGGGATAACCATCATCCCTGAAATTGAAATGCCGGGGCATTCCGAAGAAGTTATTGCTGCCTTTCCGCACCTGGGTTGTGTAGGAGCAAAAGCCGGACAGGGCGAGTTTTGTATTGGCAACGACTCCACATTTGTTTTCATGCAGGATGTACTGACAGAAATCATGTCCATCTTCCCATCCCAATACATCCATATAGGCGGAGATGAAGCAGGAAAAAAGAACTGGAAAGCCTGCAGCAGGTGCCAGCAACGCATCAAAGACAACAAACTGAAAGATGAACTGGAACTGCAGAGTTATGCCATCCGACGCATGGAAAAGTTTATTTCCTCCAAGGGAAGAACACTGCTGGGTTGGGACGAAATACTGGAAGGAGGATTAGCTCCAGGGGCTACAGTGATGAGCTGGCGGGGAGAGAAAGGCGGCATCGATGCAGCCAATATGGGGCATGATGTGATCATGACGCCCGGAGAGACCTGTTACTTCGATAAATACCAGCAGGACCCGACTCTGGAACCTGAAGCCATAGGTGGATTCCTGCCATTGCAAAAAGTGTATAACTATGAACCCATACCTGCAGAACTGCCTGGTGATAAACACCGCTTTGTAAAAGGAGCACAGGCGAATGTATGGACGGAATACATTCCCACCATGGAACATTTTGAATACATGGTTTTCCCCCGCATCATCGCTCTGAGTGAAGTTACCTGGAGCAACAAAACAGCCAGAGAATGGACTGATTTCCAGTCGCGACTGACAGCGCATTACCGGATCCTGCAGCAAAAAAATGTCAATTACTGCAGACCATCTGACCGGGTGGAGATCAGTCCGGTCATCAACGCCGCTGCCAGACAAACTACTATCACCCTCAGCACAGAGCAATATAATCCCGAAATCAGGTACACAATAGACGGTTCCATGCCAACAGCAACATCAACTGTTTACGCTGGTCCCTTTACCCTTTCAGGCTCTGCATTGTTGAAAACAGCAGTTTTCAGAAACGGCAAGATAGCTCAGCAACCAGACACGCTTGACCTTCGGCTACACAAGGCCTTGGGAAAGACCGTCACTTACGTTAAAAAATGGAGTGGCAGTTATCCGGCACAAAAAGAACAAACACTCGTTAATGGGTATACCGGTTCATTGACCTATCAGGATAAACAATGGCAGGGCTTCCTGACCGACCTGGATGTCACCATCGACCTGGGCATGCTGCAATCCCTTCAAAACGTTTCCTGCCGTTTCATGCAGGTTATTGGTCCGGGTGTATACATGCCTCTCTACGCAGAAGTGTATGTTTCAGCAGACGGTCAAAACTTCATTCCTGCAGGAAGGAGCACCAACGATATTTCGCCGCTATACGACAGGCTAACTTTCAAATCATTTTCGATTGATCTGAAAAATACAGAAGCCCGGTATGTACGGTTCTTTGCTAAAAACCAGCGCGGGTTCAT